>NZ_JBJIAL010000015.1:0-138216 GCF_045310895.1 Mycobacterium sp. SMC-18 | reverse complement strand
GCTTCGAATGCGGATACCCACTGGGCACGACAACCTCCCAAATCAATGGATGTTGTCTTGACCGTATGAATCTGCCGGTGAATTCTCGCGATCTTCTTCACGTTCGACGCAAAATGCCCTAGCGGGCAAACATCAAGGCGCGCTTGACTTCCTGGATCGCCTTGGTCACCTGGATGCCACGGGGGCAGGCCTCGGTGCAGTTGAAGGTGGTGCGGCAGCGCCACACACCGTCGACCTCGTTGAGGATGTCGAGACGCTCGGCGGCGGCCTCGTCACGCGAGTCGAAGATGAACCGGTGCGCGTTGACGATCGCGGCGGGGCCGAAGTACGAGCCCTCGCTCCAGTACACCGGGCACGACGTGGTGCAGCAGGCGCACAGGATGCACTTGGTGGTGTCGTCGAAGCGGGCGCGGTCGGTCTGCGACTGGATGCGCTCACGGGTCGGGGGGTTGCCCGACGTGATGAGGAAGGGCTTCACGGCGCGGTAGGCGTCGAAGAACGGCTCCATGTCGACCACGAGGTCCTTCTCCACGGGCAGGCCGCGGATGGGCTCGATGGTGATGGTCAGGTCCTTGCCGGGCTTCTTCGGCAGCAGGTCGCGCATGAGGACCTTGCAGGCCAGCCGGTTCACACCGTTGATGCGCATGGCGTCCGAGCCACACACGCCGTGCGCGCAGGACCGGCGGAACGTCAGCGTGCCGTCGAGGTAGCCCTTCACGTACAGCAGCAGGTTCAGCAACCGGTCGCTGGGCAGGCAGGGCACGCGGAAGCTCTGGAAGCCGGCGGCGTCCGGGTTCTCCGGGTTGAACCGGGCGATCTTCAGCGTGACCATGACGGCGCCTTCGGGCACCGGGGGCAGCGGCGGGTCGCCGGCTTCGGGCTTGTCCAATACGGGTGCACTCATGTCAGTACTTCCGTTCCATCGGCTCGTACCGGGTCTGGACGACAGGCTTGTAGTCCAGCCGGATGTCGGACAGGAGGTCGGCGCCCTGCTTGTAGGCCATGGTGTGGCGCATGTAGTTGGTGTCGTCGCGGTCCGGGTAGTCCTCGCGGGCGTGGCCGCCACGCGATTCCTTGCGGTTCAGCGCACCGACGACGGTGACCTCGGCCAGTTCGAGCAGGAAGCCCAGCTCGATGGCCTCGAGCAGGTCGCTGTTGTAGCGCTTGCCCTTGTCGTGCACCGTGATTCGGCTGTATCGCTCCTTCAGCGCGTGGATGTCCGTCAGTGCCTGCTTGAGGGTCTCCTCGGTGCGGAACACGGCGGCGTTGTTGTCCATCGACTGCTGCAGCGCGGTGCGGATGTCGGCGACGCGCTCGTTGCCGTGGTCGGACAGGATGTCGCCGACCCAGCCCACGACCATGTCGGCCGGGTTGTCCGGCAGTTCGACGTAGTTGTGGTTCTGCGCGTACTCGGCGGCCGCGATGCCGGCGCGACGGCCGAACACGTTGATGTCGAGCAGCGAGTTGGTGCCGAGGCGGTTGGCGCCGTGCACCGAGACACAGGCGCACTCACCGGCGGCGTACAGGCCCGGCACGATGTTGACGTTGTCGCGCAGCACCTGGCCGTTGATCGTGGTCGGGATGCCGCCCATGACGTAGTGGCAGGTCGGGTACACCGGCACCAGTTCGGTGACGGGGTCGACGCCCAGGTAGGTGCGGGCGAATTCGGTGATGTCCGGAAGCTTGGCCTCCAGCACCTCTTCGCCGAGGTGACGCACGTCGATGTAGACGTAGTCCTTGTTGGGTCCGGCGCCGCGGCCCTCGAGGACCTCCAGCACCATCGAGCGGGCCACGATGTCACGCGGCGCGAGGTCGACGATGGTGGGGGCGTAGCGCTCCATGAAGCGCTCGCCTTCGGCGTTGAGCAGGCGCCCACCCTCACCACGCACGGCTTCCGAGATCAGGATGCCGAGGCCGGCCAGGCCTGTCGGGTGGAACTGGTGGAACTCCATGTCCTCCAAGGGAAGTCCCTTGCGGAAGATGATGCCCAGGCCGTCGCCGGTGAGGGTGTGGGCGTTGGAGGTGGTCTTGTACATCCGGCCCGAGCCGCCGGTGGCGAAGACGATCGCCTTGGCGTGGAAGATGTGGATGTCGCCGGTGGCCAGCTCGTAGGCGATGACGCCGGTGGCGACGGGGCCGCCGGGCGTCTCGGTGAGGACCACGTCGAGCGCGTAGAACTCGTTGAAGAACTGAACGTCGTGCTTGACGCAGTTTTGGTACAGCGTCTGCAGGATCATGTGGCCGGTGCGGTCGGCGGCGTAGCAGGCGCGGCGGACCGGGGCCTTGCCGTGGTCACGGGTGTGACCGCCGAAGCGACGCTGGTCGATGCGGCCCTCGGGCGTCCGGTTGAACGGCATGCCCATCTTCTCGAGGTCCAGCACGGCGTCGATGGCTTCCTTGCACATGACCTCGACGGCGTCCTGGTCAGCGAGGTAGTCGCCACCCTTGACGGTGTCGAAGGTGTGCCACTCCCAGTTGTCGTCCTCGACGTTGGCGAGTGCGGCACACATGCCGCCCTGCGCGGCACCGGTGTGCGAACGCGTCGGGTACAGCTTGGTCAGCACGGCGGTGCGCACGCGCGGGCCGGCTTCCACGGCCGCGCGCATACCCGCGCCACCGGCACCGACGATGACGACGTCGTAGCGATGTTCCTGAATCATCCTGCGAGCCCCTATTTGATGTTCGCGTCGAAGGTGACGAGCACGTAGCTGCCCAGCACCAGGGTGAATCCGGTGGCCAGCAGCAGAATCGAGTTCAGCCAGAACTTGGTGGTGTTCTTGCGGGCGTAGTCACCGATGATGGTGCGCATGCCGTTGGCGCCGTGCACCAGCGCCAGCCACAGCAGGGCCATGTCCCAGATCTGCCAGAACGGCGAGGCCCAGCGCTGCGCGACGTAGTTGAAGTCGATGCGGTAGACGCCGTTCTGCCAGATCAGCCCGATGAACAGGTGACCGAGGGCGAGCAGCACCAGCGCGGCGCCGGAGAAGCGCATGAACAGCCAGGCGTACTTCTCGAAGTACGGGATGCCACGGGCGCGCCGGGGAGCGCGCGGGTGATCGAGGGCGGCGGGGCGGTCGTGCTCGCGCTCCATGACCGGGGCCGGGCGGCCCCCGCGGCGCGCCTCGGCGGCGCCGGAATCAGTGTGCGTGGTCACTTGAGCCACCCGTAGTGCTCAACCATGTGCATGCCCTCTACCCCAACTGCGGCGATGACGACCGCGATCCAGATGGCCAGGATGGTCCACAGCATGACCCGCTGGTACTTGGGTCCCTGCTGCCAGAAGTCGATCAGAATGACTCGCACGCCGTTGAGGGCGTGGTAGAGCACCGCCGCGACCAGGCCCATCTCCATGAACCCGATGATCGGCGTCTTGTAGGTGTTGATCACCTCGTTGTAGGCCTCGGGGCTGACCCGGACCAGAGCCGTGTCCAGAACGTGGACCAGCAAGAAGAAGAAGATGGTGGCACCGGTGATGCGGTGTAGCACCCAGGACCACATGCCCGGGTCGCCGCGATACAGGCTCCGTCGTTTCTGTGCTGAACGCGGCGCGGGTATGGCGGATTCCGCGGCTGCCGCTGTACTCATTTCGACCTCCAACGCCGTCGGTGGACGCGTGACCCGGCAGCAACTTTTTCGCGTGCCGAGCCCAAACCTCGGGGCGACTCTAATCCCAATTTGCGCACAGTCAGAACTAGCGTGTGGGGGGAATGGGCAACCCGCGCCGGAAATTAGGTTTGCCTACATTAACTTACTTGGTGGTCGGGTCGGTCCTCGAGTCAATATCGGGGTGCCGGGAACGGGGTGTCGGCGATGCCGGAAATTGACTGGAAACTGTTGCGCGACAAGGCAATAGCTGTTTCTCGGGGTGCCTATGCGCCCTACTCGAACTTCCCGGTGGGGGCGGCAGCGCTGGTCGACGACGGCCGAATCGTGGTGGGCTGCAATGTGGAAAATGTCTCATATGGCCTCGGCCTCTGCGCGGAGTGTGCTGTGGTCTGCGCCCTACATTCCAGCGGTGGCGGACGGCTGCTCGCGCTGGCGTGTGTGGACGGTTCGGGGGCCGTGTTGATGCCGTGTGGACGCTGCCGGCAGGTGCTGCTCGAGCACGGTGGGCCGGCCATGTTGATCGATCACGCATCGGGTCCGCGGCCGCTGGCCGAACTATTGCCCGACGCCTTCGGGCCGGATGACCTGAACCGCCGGTAACGCCAAGCGGTGCAACACTTCTGATTACCCGCCGGTAACCAGTTTCGATGGGGTCGACCGAGGCCCCGGCAGGAGGATCCCAGCGATGCCGTTCGATGCGCCGACAGTCATTCGCACCAAACGCGACGGCGGTGTGCTGTCCGACGCCGCGATCGACTGGGTGATCGACGGCTATACCCATGGGCGCGTCGCCGACGCGCAGATGTCGGCCTTGTTGATGGCGATCTTCCTGCGCGGCATGACGCCGGCCGAGATCACCCGCTGGACGGCGGCCATGGTCGACTCGGGGGAGCGCTTCGATTTCACCGACCTGCGGCGCGACGGCCGGCCGCTCGCGCTGGTCGACAAGCACTCCACCGGCGGCGTCGGCGACAAGATCACCATCCCGCTGGTGCCCGTCGTCCTGGCCTGCGGTGGCGCCGTCCCACAGGCCGCCGGCCGTGGCCTCGGGCACACCGGCGGCACGTTGGACAAGCTGGAAGCGATCCCCGGGTTCACCGCCGAGCTGTCGAAAGACGCTATCCGCCAACAGCTTTCCGGTATCGGCGCGGCGATCTTCGCGGCCGGGGACCTGGCGCCTGCCGACCGCAAGATCTACGCCCTGCGCGACGTCACGGGCACGACGGAGTCGCTACCGCTCATCGCCAGCTCGATCATGAGCAAGAAACTGGCCGAGGGCGCCCGCTCGCTGGTGCTGGACGTCAAGGTCGGTCGCGGTGCGTTCCTCAAGACCGAGGCCGAGTCGCGTGAGCTGGCGCGCACCATGGTCGACCTCGGCACGGCCTACGGCGTCCCGACACGGGCCTTGCTCACCGACATGGACCGGCCGCTCGGTCGCGCGGTCGGGAACGCGATCGAGGTCGCCGAGTCGCTGGACGTCCTGGCCGGCGGCGGCCCGGACGACGTCGTCGCACTGACCATCGCCCTGGCGCGCGAGATGCTCGACGTGGCCGGCCTCGACGGCGTCGACCCCGCCCAGACCCTGGCCGACGGCACCGCGATGGACTGCTTCCGGCAACTGATCGCCGCACAGGGTGGCGATCCCGAGGCGCCCCTGCCGATGGGGACGCACACCGAGACGGTCGTGGCTTCGCGAAGCGGGGTGATGGGCGACGTCGACGCCATGGCGGTGGCGATGGCGGTGTGGCGGCTCGGCGCGGGACGGGCCCAGCCTGGAGACCCGGTGCAGGCCGGGGCGGGGCTGTACCTCCACCGGCGCAGCGGCGAGCCCGTCGCGGCCGGTGAGACCCTGTTCACGCTGTACACCGAGACTCCCGAGCGGTTGCCGTCAGCGCTTGCCGAGCTCGACGGCGGGTGGTCGGTGGACGACGCGGCACCGCCGCAGCGTCCCGTGGTGCTCGACCGCGTCGAATAGCCGCGAAACCAACGGTGGTCAGCGACTCCGCCCGCCACTAGGGTCGTCCGCATGGCTGACGATGACCTCCGCGACTTCGAGCGCACCGAGTTCACCCACGATGGCACGACCCGCACGGTCTTTCGGAAGGGCACCGGTCCGGCCGTCATCGTGATCGCCGAGATACCAGGCATCACGCCCAAGGTTCTCGACTTCGCCCGCAAGGTCGCCGACCTGGGTTGTACCGCCGTGCTGCCGCACCTGTTCGGCATCCCCGGCCTGGATCCGAACGCCAGCAACCTGGCGGCGCTCAAGGCCATGGGGTCGGCGCTGCCGTCGTGCATCAGCAAGGAGTTCACCATCCTCGCGACCGGAAAGACGTCGCCGGTGGTCGATTGGTTGCGCGCGTTGGCCCGTGCCGAACACAAGCGCTGCGGTGGCCCCGGCGTCGGCGCCATCGGCATGTGCTTCACCGGCGGCTACGCCCTGGCGATGGCCACCGACGACGTCATCCTGGCGCCGGTGCTGTCCCAGCCGTCGATGCCGTTGGGCCTGACCGCCAAGCAGCGCCGCAACATCGACATCTCGCCGGCCGACCTGGAGGTCGTCAAGGGCCGGTGCGCCGCGGGCCTCAACGTCATCGGCATGCGGTTCAAGAGCGACAAGCTGGTGCCGGCAGAGCGTTTCGACTTCCTGCGCGAGCAGCTGGGTGACGCCTTCATCGCCGTCGAACTCGAGGACGCCGACGCCAACCCGGATGCGCGCCTGGCGCCGCACTCGGTGGTCACCGAGCACCTGATCGACGAGCCGGGCCAGGCCACCCGGGCGGCGCTGGACCAGGTGCTGGATCTGTTCCGGACGCGGCTGCTGCTGGCGGACGAGCCGGCGGGCTAAAAGCGACGATCCGGCGCAAGATGGACAGATGACCACCCTGACGCTGGATCAGATCAAGCAGGCACCGAAAGCGCTGTTGCACGATCACCTCGACGGCGGGCTGCGTCCCGCCACGGTGGTGGAGCTGGCCGAACAGAGCGGCTACGGCGACCTGCCCACCATGGACGTCGACGAGCTCGCGAAGTGGTTCCGCACCCAGGCGCACAGCGGATCGCTCGTCCGGTATCTGGAGCCGTTCGCGCACACCGTCGGCGTCATGCAGACCACCGATGCGCTGTACCGCGTCGCGTACGAATGCGTCGAGGATCTGGCCGCCGACAACGTCGTCTACGCCGAGGTGCGGTTCGCGCCCGAACTGCACATCGACGGCGGTCTGGTGCTGGACGAGGTCGTGGACGCGGTGCTGGCCGGGTTCGCGGACGGCGAGAAGGCGGCGGCCGCGGCCGGGCAGGTGACGACGGTCCGCTGTCTGGTCACCGCCATGCGGCACGCGGCCCGGTCTCGCGAGATCGCTGAGTTGGCCATCCGGTTCCGCGACCGGGGCGTCGTCGGCTTCGACATCGCCGGTGCCGAGGCCGGCTACCCTCCGACCCGCCACCTCGATGCCTTCGAGTACATGCGGGGCAACAACGCGCGGTTCACGATTCACGCCGGCGAGGCCTTCGGCCTGCCGTCCATCCACGAGGCCATCGCGTTCTGTGGCGCCGACCGGCTGGGCCACGGCGTCCGCATCGTCGACGACATCGAGGAGGGGCCGGACGGCACCTTCCACTTGGGTCGGGTGGCGAACATCGTGCGGGACAAGCGAATTCCGCTGGAGATGTGCCCGAGCAGCAACGTGCAGACCGGCGCCGCGGCCAGCATCGCCGAGCATCCGTTCGACCAACTGGCGCGGCTCCGCTTCCGCGTCACCGTGAACACCGACAACCGCCTGATGAGCGACACCACCATGACGCAGGAGATGGCGCTCCTCGTGAACGAGTTCGGCTACGGCTGGACCGACCTGCAGCGGTTCACCATCAACGCCATGAAGTCGGCCTTCATCCCGTTCGACGAGCGACTGGCGATCATCGACGACGTCATCAAACCGCGCTACGCCGTGCTGGTCGGGTAACTGTCGGTCGGGGTGTCGTCGACGAAGCCGGAGCGCCCGGCCGCGCCCGCCGACACCGTCTCCTGCTGAGCGGGCTGCTGGAACGCCTTCGGCACGAACTTCTCGGTGTTGTACTTACCGCGCGGGTGCACCACCTGCGGCCACCAGAACCAGCGGCCGAGCAGCACCGCGATCGACGGCATCAGCAGCGACCGCACGATGAAGGTGTCGATCAGCAGACCGATCGCGATGGTCGAACCCATCTGCGCCAGCACGATCAGCTTGCTGGCCATCATGCCGGCCATGGTGGCCGCGAACACCAGTCCGGCCGAGGTGACGACACCGCCGGTGCCGGCCATGGACCGGATGATGCCGGTCTTGAGGCCGGCGTGGATCTCGTCCTGGAACCGCGAGACGAGCAGCAGGTTGTAGTCCGAGCCGACCGCCAGCAGGATGATGACCGACATCAGCATGACCAGCCACTGCACCTGAATCCCGAACAGGTCCTGCCACAACAGCACCGAGATGCCGAACGACGCGGCGATGGAACTGCCCGCCGTGCCGACGATCGTCAGGGCCGCGACCGCACTGCGCGTCAGGATGAGCATGATCATGAAGATCAGCGTCAGCGATGACACCACGGCGATCATCAGGTCGTAGCGGGCGCCGTCGGCCATGTCCTTGTAGGTCGCCGCGACACCGCCGAGGTAGATCTTGGCGTCCGACAGCGACGACATCTTCAAGGCGTCCTGGGCGGCCTTGCGTTCGGACTCGACGCGGTTGATGCCGTCGACCGTCGCGGGGTCGGTCTGGTGGGTGATGAACATGCGCGCGGACTTGCCGTCCGGCGACATGAACATCTTCAGGCCGCGCTGGAAGTCCGGGTTCTGGAAGGCCTCAGGTGGTAGGTAGAACAGGTCGTCGTTCTTGGCGCCGTCGAATGCGGCACCCATCGACAACGCGGTGTCGTTCATGGCCTGCATCTGGTCGATGAGGGCCTTCTGCGAGTTGTACGACGCCAGCGACAGGTCGCGGCTGGTCTTCATCGACGCGATGGTCTGGGGGAGCAGCGCCGTCAGCTTCGGTGCCAGGTCGGCCAGCTTGTCGGTGTTGACCTGGACGTCGCCGGTCCGGTCGGTCAGCTCATCGATGCCGTCCAGGGAGTCGAACACCGACCGCATCGCCGCGCACATCGGGATGTCGAAGCAGTGTGGTTCCCAGTAGAAGTAGTTGCGCATCGGCCGGAACTGGTCATCGAAGTTGGCGATGTTGTTCCGCATCTCCTCGGTGACCTCGAGGAGCGCCTGCGACTTACGGGCCGAGTCCTGCGTCAGCTTGGTCTGCTCGAGCGAGAGCGCGTACTGCTTCTCGAGGATGCTGATCGACACGTTGGTGGCGTCGACCATCCGTAGCTGGTCTTCCAGCTGCTTGCGCTGGAACGGCAGGTTCATGTTGCTGGTCTGGCCCGAGACGCTCGTCTGGAACGGAATCGAGCTGTGCTGGATGGGGATGCCCAGCGGCCGGGTGATGCTCTGCACCATCGCGATGCCGTCGGTGTGCATCACGTTGCTCGCAATCTTGTTCAGCACCAGCATGTCCGCGGGATTGCGCATGTCGTGCGTGGACTCGACCATCAGGATGTCGGGGTTCATGCGGGCCTGCGTGAAGTGCCGGTCGGCGGCGGCGAAGCCGACGTTCACCGGGGCGTCCTCAGGCAGGTAGTAGCGGTCGTTGTACGCCGGCTTGTAGCCCGGGATGGCGACGATGCCGACCAGCACGACGAACAGGCTGGCCACCAGAATCGGTGCGGGCCAGCGCACCACGGCCGTCCCGATGCGCCGCCAGAACCGGCTCTGCGGCGGCCGCTTTGACTCGTACATACCGACCCGGCTGCCGAGGTAGAGGACGGCGGGGCCGAGCGTGACCGAGATGGCCACGACGACGAGCATGCCGATCGCGACCGGGGCGCCCATGGTGGTGAAGTACGGCAGACGGCAGAAGCTCAGGCAGTACGTCGCGCCGGCGATGGTCAGTCCGGAACCCACGATGACGGGCGCGACGGACTTGAAGGTCGCGTAGTACGAGTCGTCCCTGTCCAGCCCCATGCCGCGGTCCTCGCGGTACCGGCCGAAGATGAAGATGCCGTAGTCGGTCGCCGCGGCGATGGCCAGCATGGTCAGGATGTTGCCCGCGAAGGTCGTCAGCCCGAACACGTCGTGGGTCGCCAGGACCGACACCACGCCGCGCGCGGTCAGTAGCGCCAGGAACGTCAGGAACAGCTGGACCAGAGTGGTCCGCACCGAGCGGTAGACCACGAGCAGCATGCCTGCGATCGCGGCCAGGGTGATCACCGTGATCATGACCAGGCTGGCGTTGCCGATGACGTGCATGTCGTTCGTGAGGGCAGCGGGCCCGGCGACATGCGCCTGGACTCCGGGCGGAGCCTTGGTCTCCTCGATGACCTTGCGGACGGCTTCGACACCCTCGTTGGCGAGCGTCATGCCCTGCTCGCCCGCGAGATTGATCATCACGTACGACGCCTTGCCGTCGGCGCTCTGCGCGCCGGCCGCGGTCAGCGTGTCACCCCAGAAATCCTGGATGTGCTGGATGTGCTCGGGATCCTGCTGCAGCTTGCGGATGATCTCGTCGTAGTACTTGTGGGCGTCCGGACCCAGCGGTTCCTTGCCCTCGACGACGATCATGATCGTGCTGTTGGAGTTGAACTCCTTGAAGTTCGCGCCCATCAGCTTCATCGCGTGCATCGACGGGGCGTCCTCCGGCGCCATCGGCGCGGCGTGCAGTTCACCGACGACCTCCAGCTGCGGCGCGATCACGTTGACCAGGACGGCGATCGCGACCCAGAACAGGATGATCGGCACCGACAGGATGCGCAGCGCATGGGCGAACTTCGGCCGCTTCTCCGCCGTCTTGTGCTGTGTCTCAAGTGTTTCGGTCATGCGGACTTCACCAGGCAGTAGGTCTGGGCGTTGACGCCATCGGCGGACTGCTCCTCGCGGACGGTCCCGTTCACCGTGACGCGGCAGCCGATGTGGTCGCTGCTCTGCTCACTGTCGCTGCGCGCCATCAGGTTTGCGCTGACGGTCGGCAGCGTGGTGGACAGGGTGACGGACCAGGGCAGCACGGCGCTCACCGAGTGCACGTTGGCGTCGGGATCGAAATAGCTGATCTCTGCCGAACTTCCCGGCGGCCCATAGACCTCGTACACCAGGACCTTGGGGTTGAACTGGACGATCTCGACGCCTGCGCCGGCATGGGCGTTGAGGTTCTCCGACCCGAACTTCGCGTGCAGGCGGGACACCACGAGGCCCGACACCGCCAATACGGCCACCAGGACGAGCGGTATCCAGACTTTCTTCAGCAGGCCCTTTGATTCCGACCGCACCCGACCACCTTCCGCTCAACACGCGCTGACCGAATCCCCGACGATCAAGCTGCTGCCTTCGCCTGCGCTCGGCAGGCGGCTCCGCTCACTCAGCGGATTCTTGGGAAATTCTTACGCCTTGCTAACTAATTTTGCAACGCGGCGTAGTTGTGTGTCGGCTGTGAGCGCGCGCGGTGGCCGGGCGAGTCGGGGTTTCAGTCGGACAGAACGGCCCGCAGCGCGTCGGCGAATTCGCCGGGCGCACTCATGAACCCGCCGTGATCGCCCGGGAAGACGACGGGCTCGACGCCCAGCAGGCGGCACAGCGCCAGCGAGGTGCCGTAGGTGATGAGATGTTCCGACTCGGCGCCGATGCCCACGACGACCCGGCCGGCCCGCAACGCCTCAACATCGGGCACATACGTTGTGGTGCAGAGCAATTCATGGTTGAAGAACCGGGACAGGTCGGCGAGTTGCTTGGTCATCTCATCGGGAGCGGGCGGCGGCCCCTGCGGCCCGGGAGCGCCGTCGTCGGCCTGATCGAAGCCCGCCGTCGCCATGAACTTCGCCATGGCCGCGCCCGGCCCGTCGCTGTGGAAGGTGTCGATGATCTCCCGCGTCGCGGCGCGCTGCTTGGCGGCTTCCGAAGCCGGCAACAACTCCAGCAGCGGCGGCTCGTGCGCGATCAGCGTCCGAACCCAGCCGGGATACTTGGCGGCCAGCGCCAGGCCGGTCACCGCGCCGCCGCTGGAGCCGAACACGTCGGCCGGACCGGCACCGAGATCCTCGAGGACCGCGGCGACGTCGTCGGCCCGCAGTTCGGGCGTCGAGTCCTGCGCGGGATCGTCGATGGGGCTGGCGCCGAGTCCTCGCGGGTCGTACGTCACGACGGTGTGGTCGGCGGCCAGGGCGTCGGCCACCGCGGCGAACTCCGATGCCGTCATGGGCGAACCGATGACGGCCAACACCGGCCCGCTGCCCCGCACCTCGTAATGCAGCGTGGCGCCGGGAACGGCGAGATTTCGGACGATGGGCTGGGCGCTGGTCTGGGTCATGTCAGTGCAGACCCGACCGACCGGCCTAACTCATCGCACCGCGCGTCATTCCTGACGCAGGCGCGACTCGACGAAACGCTCCAGCGTCTCCCACTGGGCGACGGCCTCGGCGTACGGCTTCGACGGGGCGCCGACGGTCTCGGGCTCCAGCACATGACCGACGAACTTGCCCAGTGGCTGGCTGGTGGTCAGGTACTTGTCGGCGGTGCCGTCCTCGGCGTAGTCGCACACGTCGCGCACGAACTCGACCGCCAGGTCCAGCTGCTCGCGGTCGACGGCCTCGGGGCCGTCGGCGATGTCGTCGGACAGGCCACTGAGCACGTAGACGTTGTCCTCGGTGACGCGGATCTGCAGCGAGCCGTCGGTGGCAGCGGTGCGGATGTCGCTGTAGGCCTCGAAGCTGGACAGGTCGCTCTCGTGCTCGTCGGCCAGGTAGCGGGCCAGGGTGCGCTCCGAGCCGAACACGCTGATCCGGCCGTTGCGGCCGAGGAACCGCGGCTGGTCGTTGTAGTAGCAGCGCAGCGTGTAGAGGGTGGCGCCCTTGGTCATGATGCGGATCGGGTCGATGCCGACGCGCTCCCAGAAGTCCTCGTCACTGCCGAGCAGCTGCCGCTCGGCCTGCGCGGTGAGGGCCGCCTCCTCGGAGTCGGTGTCGACCTCGTCCTCGATGACGACGTCGTCGACGTCGGTCTCGTCGACCTCCTCGAGTTCGTCTTCCTCGGGCTCGGGTGCGGGCCCGTCGAGTTCGGCCTGGGCCTTCTCTGCGGCCTTGGCGTCGACCTCGGGGGTGGTCACCAGGGCGTCGATGGCGTCGAGCACGTGGTCCCAGCTGCGGCCGACGGCCGCCTCGATGTCGGCCCAGCGCTTACGGCCGGCCCGGCCCGAGTAGGCCTCGGCGCCGCCGCCGAGCGTCGACAGCACGGGGTTGCCGTTGAAGAACTTCGCGACCGCGATCAGGTCGCAGACCGAACCGAGCGCGCCGACCACCTGGAGCGTCCGCCGCAGCGAGGTGACGGATTCCTCGGTGGGCTTCTCGGCGACCAGCTCGGGCACGCCGACCAGGTCGTGGATGTGGCTCTCGTCGGGGTTGAGGCGGTGGGCGTTGGCCTCGCCGAGCGCCTTCCACTTCGGATGGTCGGCGAGGTCGTTGTCGGTGTTGGTCCGCACGAAAGCGGCCAGGTCCGCGACGGATTCGAAGGCGTAGAGGTCGTCGCCGTGACCCAGGAACGCTTCCCACTCGTCGTCGGAGTCGCGCCACAGCGGCGCCCACAGGGTGTACAGATCGCCATTGGTCAACCCGAGCCGAACCGGCACGATGTCAGCAGCCATGCGGCACAGCCTATCGACGTGCGGGTCGGGCCACGCTGGGGGCATCTTGTCGGTGCAGATCGTCGCGCAGGTGGCGCAGGGCGGTGGTGACATCAGCGGTGGCGTCGGCCCTCGACAGCTCGGCAGCCGTACGCCGGAACACCGCGAGCGCCGCGCGGGCGCGGGCCATCGCGTCGTCGTATTCCGGCTTCATCTATGGGCCGCATTCCTCATCGCGCTCGTTCCTCGCTGCTTGATCGTCATGCGGCGGTGTCATGCCGTCGGGCGGAAGAAGCCGTGGAAACCCTGATTCAGGTTGGTCGTACGGATCGGGGACAGCTGAACCGGATCGCCCGCTTCGACCATGAGGCCGTTCCCGACGATCATCGCGACGTGGCCGTCCCACACCGCGAGGTCGCCCGGGCGCAATGAGCCACGGTCGACGGCGGCGCCCACATCCTGCTCCTGCGCCAGCCGCGGCAGGTCGAGTCCCGCTTCGCGGTACGCCCACTGCGTCAGGCCGCTGCAGTCCAGGCCAACGCCGGGCGTCGTGCCACCCCACACGTACGGCACGCCGAGCTGGGTGAGGGCGTGCCGCACCGCGTCGGCGGCGACCTTGTTCGGTGCGGTGGCGGTGCTGCCGTCGGGCAGCGTGACGGCCTCGCCGGCGCCGAACTTGCCGGGGTCGGGTGGCCGGCGGTGGTTCCGTGTGCTGAGTGCCGCTTGCGCGGCGTGCGCCGCGGGAGTGGCGAGGGCGCCGAGTCTGCCGGCCCCGGTCGCACCTTGGCCACCGGACGCGCCCAGGCTGGGCAGGCTCACGGCCGGGCCGGATCCGCTTGTCTCCCAATCTGATCCGTGGCTCTGGGGTGCGGCGGCGCTCGTCGTCGCGGTGATCTGCTCGGCCTGCGTGGCGAGTTCGGTGTGCAGCTCGTCGACGACGCTGATGGCCTCAGCCAGGGCCCGGCCGGCTTCGTCGACGAGCGCGGCGGCGTCGGCAGGGGATTCGAGAGTGGCTTCCAGTTCGGTCGCGCGGGCCTCGAAGTTCTGGAGGATGGTTTGGAGGCGCTCGCGGGCCCGGGCCACCGCGGCAGCGGCCCGTTCGGTGTGCGTGCTCAGTTGCCCGGCCGTCATCGCCATCGCCACGATGGCGGTGACCGCCGCGCTCGCGAACTGGCCCGCACTGCCTGCTGCCGTGCCGGTCCACTGGTCCTGGGTCCGCTGCCACCCGTCGTCGGCAGCGGCGGCCACGCCGTCGAGCCCGGTTTGCACCGCACGCAGGGCACCGGCCGGATCCGCGCCCGAGAAGCCGGGGCCCACCAGTGCCTGCACGTCTCGGATCGGCGCGGCCAGCGCGGCTGTCAGGGAGCCCGTCACCACCAGGTTCCGATCCGGCCGCCGACGTTGTGGTCGGCGGCGACGAAGGTGTCCGCGGTGGCGACGGCGGTCGTGGCGCCGGCGTCGAGATGCGCGCTGAGGCGGTACGCCAACTGGGCCTGGTGGTGCGTCGCCTGCGCCAGGGCGGCGGCGAAGGCCTCGCCCACGGGGCCGAACACGTCGAACTGTCGGGCGATGGCGGTCAGGTCCGCGGCGTGCGCGGCCAGTTCGGTGCTGTGACCGCGGTAGTCCGCGGACAGGTTGTGCAGGGCTGACGGGTCCACGGTCAGGTTTCGGATCATGTGGATAAGACGGGCGCCGCGCCCGTTCGGTTCCATTAATGTTGGCGCCCATGGACGTCCGGGTCGTCGATCACCCTCTGGCCGCGGCGCGGCTGACCACTCTGCGCGACGAGCGCACCGACAACGCCGGGTTCCGGGCGGCTCTGCGCGATCTGACGCTGATGCTGGTCTACGAGGCCACGCGCTCGCTGGCCAGCGAGGAGTTGCCGGTGCAGACCCCGGTCGCCGCGTGCACCGGCTCGCGTCTGTCGAACCCGCCACTGCTGGTTCCGGTGCTGCGGGCGGGCCTGGGCATGGTCGACCAGGCACACGCGCTGATTCCGGAGGCCCAGGTCGGCTTCGTCGGTATGGCGCGCGACGAGACGACGCACCAGCCGACGCCGTATCTGGAGTCCCTGCCGGCCGACCTGAGTGGGCGGCCGGTGATGGTGCTCGACCCGATGCTGGCCACCGGTGGGTCGTTGGCGTACACCCTGCAACTCCTGGTCGACCGCGGGGCCGACGACATCACCGCGGTGTGCGTGGTGTGTGCGCCGGAGGGAATTGCGTTGGTGGAGAAGGCGGTTCCGTCACTGCGACTGTTCACGGCCACCATCGATGCCGCGCTGAACGACGATGCCTACATCGTGCCGGGCCTGGGCGATGCGGGGGATCGGCAGTTCGGTCCGCGCTAGTGGACGATCGGCCCGGTCGGGGTCGGTAGCGGGGTTTGGGTCGGCCGGGGAACCGCGTCGGGCAGGTTCGGCTTGCCGGTGGAGTCGACGGACACCGTGCCGCCCCAGGCCATGAGAGCGCCGGTGTTGCAACCGCCTTCGATTCCGGTGGCGAAGACGCTCACCTGCATCGCGCCTGCCGACATGTGGGCATGCGGGCCCACGGCGGTCTGACCTGGGCTGAGCCGGTAGCTGCTGCTGAGGGTGCCCGGAGTTCCTGCGGGACTGACCGAGAAGCGCACCGAGATATCGGAACAGCCGTCGGCGGCGTTGGTGAAGGACGGCTGCACCCAGTCGTCGGTCGGAAGGTCGAAGCGGAGCACCGCCGGCTGCCGGCAGTCCTGCACGGTGGCAGGCCGACAGTACGTCGAGATGTACTGCTCGGCGTGGACCGCGGCCGCCGGTGGGGCGAGAGCGATGCCCGCAGTACCGATTCCGCCGATCAGGACCGTCGCGGCGCCACCGCAGCGGCGAGCGAGTGTGTTGTCCGACATGCCGACACCTCTTTCCTCCGTTGAATCGAGGCTAAGTCGCACAGGAGCCCGCCGGATATAAGGGATCTCCCTACGGTTCGGCGTCAGGCCGGGGCCAGCAGGCCGGTGACCACGGCCTCGACGTCGCGTAGTTCGGCTGCGGCCGACGTCCGACCGGTCGCCAGATCGGCGGTCGGCGGCTTGCTGACCTCGATGTAGCACTTGATCTTTGGCTCGGTTCCCGACGGGCGCACCGCCACCCGCAGGCCACGGCCGGTGAAGACCAGGGCGTCGGTGCGCCGTTTTCCGCGCAGCTCGGCCAGGTCCTCGGTCCGGACCGGGACACCGGCGATCTGGGCCGGCGGCTCGGCGCGCAGGCGGGCCATCACCGCGTCGGCGTCGGTGTGCACCGAGACCGCGCCGGTGGCGTGGACGCCGAATTTCGTGGCCAGGGCGTCCAGTCGATCCTGCACCGTCTGGCCCTGATGGCGCAGCGCCACAACCAGATCGCAGAACACCACGGCCGCGCTGATGCCGTCCTTGTCGCGTACGGCATCGGGGTCGACGCAGTGCCCGATGGCCTCTTCGTACGCGTACCGCAGCGTGGCGCCAGGGATGCCCTGGTCGGCGCGCGCCAGCCATTTGAAGCCCGTCAGCGTTTCGACATGGTGGGCCCCGTGGTCGGCGGCGATCTTCGCGAGCAGCTGAGATGAGACCAGTGAACTGGCGACGACGGTAGTCCCGGCTTCCTCGGGAGTCAGGTTCGACAGCAGATAATCGCCCAGCAGCCAACCGGTTTCGTTGCCGGACAACAGGCGCCAGCCGCTCGTGGTCGGGATGCCCACGGCGCAGCGGTCCGCGTCGGGGTCCAGGGCGATGGCGACTTCGGCGCCGGCCTCGGCGGCGAGGGCGAGCAGCAGGTCGGTGGCGCCGGGCTCCTCGGGGTTGGGGAACGCGACGGTGGGGAAGTCGGGATCGGGTTCGAATTGTGTTGCCACCGTCCGGATATCACTGATACCGGCGCGGTTCAGGACGTCGATCGCCAGCGCGCCACCGACACCGTGCATCGCGGTCAGCGCCACCCGGACCTCGCCTTGTGTCCGGCGTAGTGACCCGGCCCGGCGCGCGTACTGCTCGATGAGGGTTTCGTCGACGGGCGTGACGGGCTGCCGGGCGATGCCGGTCGGTGCCTGCCGCATGGCCGTTTCGATGTCCCGGTCGGTGGGTGGGACGATCTGGATGCCGCCGTCGAAGTACACCTTGTAGCCGTTATCGGCAGGGGGATTGTGCGAAGCGGTGATCTGTACGCCGGCAACGGCGTCGAGCTGCCGCACCGCGTAGGCCACGACCGGGGTCGGCGCGGGGTGGGGGAGAAGGATGACGGAAAACCCTTCGGCGGCAAAGATTTCCGCGGTCGCGGTGGCGAATTCGTCGGAGTGGTGCCGGGCGTCCCGGCCGACCACGACCGTCGACCCGCCCAGGCAACGGTCCTTGAGCACCTGCGCCACGGCCCACGTCGCGCGGCTGACGGTGGTGACGTTCATGGCGTCGAGGCCCTCACGCATGGGGCCACGCAGGCCCGCGGTGCCGAAGGTCAGGGGTGTGTGGTTCACGGGGCCATTGTGCTCGCAGTGGGCGGACGTATGCGGCGACGTTGGAAAGATGACGACGGGACTATCTACGAGTGGGACAGCCAGCACGGCAAGGTTGAGGTCTACAACAAGCGTGGCGTTCATCAAGGCGAGTTCGACCCGGGCACGGGTGCGCAGACAAAGCCAGCAGATCCCGGAAGGAAGGTGGAGCCGTAGTGCTTACGTGGTGGCTTCAGGGTTTTGACCGCACGACGGAGCGACTAGTGCAGGAGACGCATCTGACCCGTCTGACGGTGGCTGCGATTCGCGAGATCCTGCGGGTCGACGATGACATTCCTGTGGAGCCCTTTGACTTCGATATTCCGAACCTCGATGCGGTTCGATCACTGGCGGAGTATGCGGATCAGCCGATTGCAATCGATGAAGCGCTCATCTATCAGTTGGGTTGCTACGAGGGCTCATAGAAGTTTCGAAACGCCTGAATCGGCTTTCGTTGGGCGTTGCCTCCATCAAAGCTTGGTGTCGCTGTCTCACAACCGCGCCAACACCTCGGCCAGCAGCGTCCCCATCCGGGTCGCTGACTGGCGTCCGGCCTCCAGGACTTCGGCGTGGCTCAGCGGCTCACCGGTCATGCCGGCCGCCAGGTTGGTCACCATCGAGATGCCGAGCACCTCGGCGCCGCCGGCGCGGGCCGCGATGGTCTCGTGCACCGTCGACATGCCGACCAGGTCGGCGCCCAGGGTGCGCAGCATCCGGATCTCGGCGGGTGTCTCGTAGTGCGGGCCGGGCAGCCCGGCATACACGCCTTCGGTCAGTGACGGGTCGACCGCGCGGGCCAGTGCCCGCAGCCGCGGCGAATAGGCGTCGACCAGATCGACGAACTGGGCGCCGACCAGAGGCGACCGCGCCGTCAGGTTCAGGTGGTCGCTGATCAGCACCGGCTGGCCCACCGAGTACTCCGCGCGCAAGCCGCCGGCGGCATTGGTCAGCACCACGGTGCCCACACCGGCCGCGATGGCGGTGCGCACCGGGTGCACGACATGGCGCAGGTCGTGGCCCTCATAGGCATGGATGCGGCCCAGCAGGACCAGCACGTTGCGGCCGCCGACCTGCAGCGCGAGTGCCTGACCGCCATGACCCGACGCGGTCGGTGGGGTGAATCCGGGCAGGTCACCCATGGCGATGGTGGCTGACGGCTCGCCCAGCACGGCGGCGGCCGGGGCCCAGCCGGAACCGAGGACGACGGCCACGTCGAAGCCGGCGATTCCGGTGCGGTCACGGATGGCGGCGGCGGCCGCAGCGGCGGCGGAGTCAGGGGTGGCCTGCGGATCGGTCACGGCGTCCACCTTAGTTGCCAGCTGCGGCCGAACAGGCCGGTGCGATACTTCCATGATGTTGACGGGAGACGCTCTGCAGACGGTCACCGATGCCGTCGCGCGTCACCGTGCCGATTTGATCGAGCTGTCCCACTCGATCCACGCCGAACCGGAACTGGCTTTCGCGGAGCACCGCAGTTGCGCCAAGACCCAGGCGCTCGTGGCCGAGCGCGGCTTCCACGTCACCCCGGCCGCCGGCGGCCTGGATACCGCGTTCCGTGCCGACTACGGCAGCGGTGAGCTGGTGATCGGCATCTGCGCCGAGTACGACGCGCTGCCCGGTATCGGACATGCGTGCGGGCACAACATCATTGCCGCGTCGGCGGTCGGCACGGCACTGGCGCTGGCCGAGGTCGCCGACGAGATCGGCATCACCGTGGCATTGATCGGTACGCCCGCCGAAGAGGCCGGCGGCGGAAAAGCGTTGCTGCTGAACGCAGGGGTGTTCGACGACGTCGCGGCATCGGTGATGCTGCACCCCGGTCCGGTCGACATCGCGGGGGCGCGGTCCCTGGCGCTGTCCGAGGTGTCTGTGGCCTACCGCGGGCGCGAGTCGCACGCCGCCGTCGCGCCCTACCTGGGCATCAACGCCGCCGATGCGGTGACGGTCGCCCAGGTCGCGATCGGGCTTCTGCGTCAGCAGTTGACGCCCGGTCAGATGGTGCACGGCATCGTCACCGACGGCGGTCAGGCGCCGAATGTGATTCCGGCGCATACGGAATTGCTGTACACGATGCGGGCCACGGACTCCGCGTCACTCGACGAACTGGAAGTACGCATGTTCTCGTGCTTCGCGGCCGGCGCCTTGGCGGCGGGCTGCACGCACGAGGTGACGGAGGTGTCGCCGCGGTATGACGCGCTGACGCCCGATCCGTGGTTGACGACGGTGTTCCGCGCCGAGATGGAGCGTCTCGGCCGGACGCCGCTGCCGGTGGACCTGGAAGTGTCTGTGCCCCTCGGCAGTACCGACATGGGCAACGTCACGCAGGTGATGCCGGGAATCCACCCGGTCGTCGGGATCGAGGCCAATGGCGCGTCGATCCACCAACCGGAGTTCACCGCGGCGGCGGCGGGGCCGAGTGCGGACAAGGCCGTCACCGAAGGCGCGATCATGTTGGCGCGCACGGTGGTTGCGCTGGCGCAGGCGCCTGACGAGCGGGCTCGGGTTTTGCAGAAGATGGCGGACCGGGCGGCGGTTCAGCGACAAGTGAAGGCAGGGCGCGGATGACCCTCTCGGACCACGCCGAGCGCTGGCTGGCCACGAACTACGACGACCTGGTCGGCTGGCGGCGGCATCTGCACGCCAACCCCGAGTTGGGCCGGCAGGAGTTCGAGACCACCAAGTTCGTTGCGACGCGGCTGGCCGAGGCCGGGTTGAACCCGAAGATTCTGCCCGGCGGTACCGGCCTGACGTGCGATTTCGGTCCCGAGGACCGGCCGCGGATCGCCCTGCGCGCCGACATGGATGCGCTGCCGATGGACGAGCGCACCGGCCTGCCGTTCGCCTCGACCGTGCCCAATGTGGCGCACGCCTGCGGACACGACGCGCACACCGCGGTGCTGCTCGGCACCGGGTTGGCTCTGGCGTCGGCGCCGACGCTGCCGGTCGGTGTGCGCCTGGTGTTCCAGGCCGCCGAGGAGCTGATGCCCGGCGGCGCGCTGGACGCCATCTCCGCGGGTGCACTGGCTGGTGTGTCGAGAATCTTTGCGCTGCACTGTGATCCGCGGCTCGAGGTCGGCAAGGTCGCCACCATTCCGGGTCCCATCACCTCGGCCGCCGATCAGATGGAGATCACCCTGCACTCGCCGGGCGGCCACACGTCGCGCCCGCACCTGACCGGTGATCTGGTCTACGCGCTCGGCTCGCTGATCACCGGGGTGCCCGGCATCTTGTCCCGCCGCGTCGATCCGCGGCACAGCACCGTCATGGTGTGGGGCGCGGTCAACGCCGGATTCGCGTCGAACGCCATCCCGCAGACGGGCACCCTGGCCGGGACCATCCGCACCGCCAGCCGTGATGCCTGGGTCGAGATGGAATCGATTGTCCGCGAGATCGTTTCGTCCCTGCTGGCGCCGCTCAACGTGGATCACACGGTGCTGTACCGCCGCGGCGTCCCGCCGGTGGTCAACGAGGAACTCTCGACGCGCATCATGACCCACGCCATCGAGGCGCTGGGCCCCGATGCCCTGGCCGACACCAAGCAATCCGGTGGCGGCGAAGACTTCTCGTGGTATCTCGAGGAGGTGCCGGGGGCCATGGCGCGCCTCGGCGTGTGGCCCGGCGTCGGCCCGCAGTTGGACCTGCACCAGCCGACCTTCGACCTCGACGAACGCGCCCTCGCCGTCGGCGTCCGGGTCCTCGTCAACATCATCGAACAGGCCGCCGCTTTCTAACTGCGAGCGTGGGTGTCTGCTTCCTAACCGCGAGCGGCCATTGCTCCTATGTCAAGCAGCGAGTGCTGTTTCGGGTTTTTGGTGTGATCGGTTGAGGTGCAGGTCGGTGTGGAGGCTGCGGTAGACGGTTCGGCTGAGGTGGCGTTTGAGGCATCGTAGGGCTTCTTTGGTGGCCTTGCCGTCGGCGATGCGACCGCGGTAGTACTGCTGGCCGGCGCTGCCGGGGATGCGCAGCTGGGTGATGGCGATGCGGTGTAAGGCCGCGTTGAGTTGGCGGTTGCCGGACCGGTTCAAGCGGACGCGTCCGGCGGTGTTGCCCGACCAGACTGGGATCGGTGCGGTGCCGTTGTGGCGGCTGAAGGCGGCTTCGCTGCGGAAGCGGCTGATGCCGGCGGTTTCGGCGATGATCTTGGCGGCGGTCAGTTCACCGCATCCGGGCACCGTCAGTAGCGTCGGGGCGATTTTTTGGACGCGTTCGCCGATGCGTGCGGCCAGGGTGTTGATGGCCTCGGTCAGGCGCATGACGTCGGCGAGTTCATCGCGGGCCAACTCGGCCAGCAGTCCGTGCTGGGTGTCGAGCCATTTTGCGAGCGCGGTGCAGGCCTTGGTGCGGTGTAGTGAGCCCGGTTTGGGTTCAGCAGCGGGGTCGAGTTCGTGGATCCGTTGACGTAGCCGGTTGATCGTCGAAGTGCGTTGTGCCACAAGGTCTTCACGACGATCAATCAATAGTTTCAGTTCGCGCGAACTCTGATCATGAGAGGCGACGGGCAGATCAGGATTGCGCAGCACAGCCTGAGCCACGGCCAGCGCATCGATGGGATCGGACTTACCGCGGGTCCGTGCCGAGGCCCGGGCCTGCGACATGAGTTTGGGGGCCACCCGTACCACGGACTGGCCGGCGGTGAGCAGATCGCGCTCCAGGCGAGCTGACAGGTTGCGACAGTCCTCGATACCCCACAGCAATTCTTCCCCGAACTGCTCGCGGGCCCAGGCCAACGCCTTGTGGTGTCCGATGGTGGTGGCTTTGACGACCTTCTCACCGAGCTTGCGGCCGACCTCGTCGACCGCAACAAAGGTGTGGGTGCGCTTGTGGACATCGGTTCCAACGACGACCATGAACGGTGCCTTCTTTCATCAGAGGTGGATGAGGCGAAGGTCGGGCCGGCCGGCAGGACACATCTCAGTGGGGGCGGTGCCACGCTCCTATCAAGTCACGCCGGTCGGTCCTTCCCGCCTGGTATCGGCACAACGGCCGAATGCCAGCCCGCAGGCGGCAGTGTTTGCAAGAGCCAAATACCAGGTGAGAAGTAACCCAACCACCGCAACAGCGGCAACTCGAGAATGACACTGAGTGTTTGTACGCCGACACGCCGTGTTTCGCGTGCATCTTGGGGCCGCTCACGCTCGCCGAGGGGCCGTGAACTGCGCACCTGATCCACGTGCCGCGAAATTCCACAGTTCGTGATTGATCCACAGATCGTCTGATGCGCCTTTCGGCCACAGCCGTGGAAGCCGAGCATCAACGACGTGGACGCCGACCTTCAAGCACTACTCGACCTCCAGGACGGGGTAGCCACCAGCGCTCAGATCCTGTCGAAGCTGTCCCGCAGGACCTTTGACTCGTATCTGAAAACTGGTGCGCTCGAACGTATCTGGCAAGGGATCTACTCGCGGGGTGAACCCGACGACTGGACGCGGCTGCGCGGCCTGGACCTCTCGGCCGGCAAGCCGGTCCCGGTGTGTCTGGGGACGGCGGCGGCCCTCTACGGATTCGACACCGAGAATCCCAAGGACCTGCATGTGCTCAATCCCGCAGGTTCACATCTGCGGCACGCTGATGGACTGATGATCCATCGCCGCGACGGCGCACCGATGGTTGTGGAGCAGGGCCGGCCCGCGACCGCGCCGGCGTGGACTGCGATCGAAGTAGCACGCTCGCTGCGAAGGCCACGTGTACTGGCGACGCTCGATGCTGCTCTGCGTTCCGGCACCTGCGACCGGGTGGAGTTGTCGCGGGCGGTGACCAGGCAGGCCGGACGTCGCGGAATCGTCATCGTGAGGGAGATGTTGCCGATCGCAGATCCACGCGCGGAGTCGCCGATGGAGAGCGAGGCGCGCCTCGTGATGATCGACGGCGGCCTACCGATGCCCGAACTGCAATACGAGGTCATCGACGGCCGGGGAAAGCTGCGTCGGCTGGATTTCGCGTGGCCGCAGTACATGGTCGCCGCAGAGTACGACGGATTGGATTGGCACAGCGGACCGGACGCGATGTTGGCCGACCGCGAGCGCAGTTCGGCACTGATGGACGTCGGATGGACGGCGATCTCGATGGTGTTCGAGGACGTCCGCTACCGCCCGGACGACCTCGTCGCGCGCATCAACGCGAACTTCGGGCGCGCTCGCGCCGCGTGAGCGCCCCCAAAATGCACGCGAAACACGGTGTGTCGCTGTACAAACACGGCCGCTCGCGGGAAAAGAGTTAGGGCCCGATGTTGCGGGAGGGGCGGGTGCGGAGATGGTGGACGTAGTCGGCGGGGGCGCCGGCGATCTCGGCGGCCTCGGCCATCACGCCGAGGTAGCGCGCTGAGGGCAGGCCGCCCTCCCAGGCGTCGACGACGTACATCCAGGCCAGCACGGGGTCGGTCGTGGTGTCCGACGACACCCGGTGCACCCGGCAGCGGATCTTCTTGTGGATACCGAGCTCGGAGCCTTCCCAGCGGTCCAGGCGGTCCTCGTCCTCGCGGGTCATGTCGTAGAGCACGACGAAGACCTTCGACAGCGGATCCTCGACCAGCGTCGCCAGCGCGCCCTCCCAGCCGATGTCCGCGCCGGCGAACGTCAGCCGCCAGCCGTGCAGCCACCCCGTGGCCGCCATCGGAGAATGAGGGGCCCGCTGAAGCATCTGCTCCGGATGCATGTTCGATCCGTAAGCGGCGTAGAGCGGCACTCGGCAAGCCTACGGCTTGTTGTCGGGCGACCAACACCCAACTCAGGGTTAGATGTAGCCGTGGCTACCCGCATCGTGATCATCGGCGGCGGTCCCGCCGGGTATGAGGCAGCCCTGGTGGCCGCCGGTTACGGCCGTGAGGCGACCGAGGTCACCGTCGTCGACCGTGACGGTATCGGTGGTGCCTGCGTGCTCTGGGACTGTGTGCCGTCCAAGACCTTCATCGCGTCCACCGGGGTGCGGACCGAGCTGCGCCGCGCCGACGGGCTGGGCTTCGACATCAAGATCGAGGACGCCAAGATCTCGTTGCCGCAGATCAACAACCGGGTCAAGACGCTGGCGCGGAGCCAGTCGGTCGACATCGGCGGGCAGCTGCTGCGCGCCGGCGTCAACGTGGTGGCCGGGTGCGGCGAGCTCGTCGACAGCATCCCGGGCATGGCGCACCACCGGGTCAAGGTCACGACGCCCGACGGGCGGTCCGGCGTGCTGAAGGCCGACGTGGTGCTGATCGCCACCGGCGCGAGCCCCCGGGTGCTGCCCAACGCGGTGCCCGACGGCGAACGCATCCTCAACTGGCGCCAGCTGTACGACCTCACCGAACTGCCGGAGCACCTGGTGATCGTGGGCTCGGGTGTCACCGGCGCCGAGTTCTGCAACGCCTACACCGAGCTGGGCGTCAAGGTCACGGTGGTGGCCAGTCGCGACCAGATCCTGCCCCACGAGGACTCCGACGCCGCCGCGGTGCTGGAGGAGGTGTTCTCCGAGCGCGGTGTGACGTTGGTCAAGAACGCACGCGCCGATTCGGTGGTCCGTACCGACACCGGCGTCAAGGTCAGCCTGGCCGACGGCCGCGTCGTCGAGGGCAGCCATGCGTTGATGAGCATCGGGTCGGTGCCCAACACCTCGGGTCTGGGCCTGGAGAAGGTCGGCATCGAGCTCGGCCCGGGCAACTACCTGACGGTCGACCGGGTGTCGCGCACCAAGGCGTCGGGCATCTACGCCGCAGGTGACTGTACGGGGCTGCTGCCGCTGGCGTCGGTGGCCGCCATGCAGGGCCGCATCGCGATGTATCACGCACTGGGTGAAGGGGTTTCGCCCATCAAGCTGCGGACCGTCGCGGCGGCGGTGTTCACCCGCCCGGAGATCGCCGCGGTCGGCGTGCCGCAATCGGCGATCGACGCCGGCACGGTTCCGGCCCGCACCCTGATGCTGCCGTTGAACACCAACGCGCGCGCCAAGATGTCGCTGCTCGAGCACGGCTTCGTCAAGATCTTCTGCCGCCCGGCCACGGGCGTGGTGATCGGCGGCGTCGTGGTCGCGCCGATCGCGTCCGAGCTGATCCTGCCGATCGCGCTGGCCGTGCAGAACCGGATCTCGGTGACCGATCTGGCGCAGACGCTGTCGGTCTACCCGTCGCTGTCGGGCTCGATCATCGAGACGGCCCGCCGGCTCATGGCTCACGACGATCTGGACTGACACACGAACCATGCCGACCACGTAGGCGCGGTCTCGCAAGGCCTACCGACGAGTAACCACGAGGAGTTCCGCCGTGAGTGACCCGATTCCCGGTCCGGGCAATGGTCAGACCCTGCTGAGCCCCGCACAGCGGGACAGCGCGTGGAACCGGTTGGGCTCCGAGCAGTTCGACGTCATCGTGATCGGCGGCGGTGTCGTCGGCGCCGGTGCGGCGCTCGACGCGGCGACGCGCGGTCTGAAGGTCGCCCTGGTCGAGGCGCGCGACTTCGCCTCCGGCACCTCCAGCCGCAGCAGCAAGATGTTCCACGGCGGCCTGCGCTACCTCGAACAGCTCGAGTTCGGCCTGGTTCGTGAGGCGCTGTACGAACGCGAACTGTCCCTGACCACGCTGGCACCGCATCTCGTGAAGCCGCTGCCGTTCCTGTTCCCGCTGACCAAGCGGGTCTGGGAGCGCCCCTACATCGCCGCAGGCATCTTCCTCTACGACCAGCTCGGCGGGGCGAAGTCGGTGCCCGCGCAGAAACACCTGCTCAAGGCCGGCGCGCTGCGCCTGGCGCCCGGGCTCAAGCGCAGTTCGCTGATCGGCGCGATCCGTTACTACGACACCGTCGTCGACGACGCGCGGCACACCATGACCGTCGCCCGCACCGCGGCGCACTATGGCGCCGTCGTCCGCACTTCGACGCAGGTCGTGGCGTTGCTCCGCGAAGGCGACCGGGTCACCGGTGTACGGGTCCGCGATTCGGAAACCGGTGCGGTGACCGAGGTCTGCGGCCACGTCGTGGTCAACGCCACCGGAGTGTGGACCGACGAGATTCAGGCCCTGTCGAAGCAGCGCGGCCGGTTCCGGGTCCGCGCCTCGAAGGGCGTGCACATCGTCGTCCCGCGCGACCGCATCGTCAGCGAGGTGGCGATCATCCTGCGCACCGAGAAGTCGGTGCTGTTCGTCATCCCGTGGGGCACGCACTGGATCATCGGCACCACCGACACCGACTGGAACCTCGACCTCGCGCACCCGGCGGCGACCAAGGCCGACATCGACTACATCCTCGGGCACGTCAACAAGGTGCTGGCCACGCCGCTCAACCATGACGACATCGACGGCGTCTACGCAGGCCTGCGCCCGCTGCTGGCCGGGGAGAGCGAGGAGACCTCCAAGCTGTCCCGCGAGCACGCCGTCGCGGTGCCGGCCCCGGGCCTGGTGGCCATCGCCGGCGGCAAGTACACCACCTACCGGGTCATGGGCGAGGACGCCATCGACGCGGCCAGCGAGTTCGTGCCGACGCGCGTGGCGCCGTCGATCACCGAGAAGGTGCCGCTGCTCGGCGCCGACGGCTACTTCGCGCTGATCAACCAGACCGAACACGTGGGCCAGCACTATGGTCTGCATCCCTACCGGGTGCGGCACCTGCTGGACCGCTACGGCTCGCTGATCGGCGAGGTGCTGGACATGGCGGCCGACCGGCCCGAGCTGCTGGAACCCATCACCGAGGCGCCGGTGTACCTGAAGGTGGAAGCCTGGTACGCGGCCGCGGCCGAGGGCGCGCTGCACCTCGAGGACATCCTGGCCCGCCGCATGCGGATTTCCATCGAGTACCAGCACCGCGGCGTCGACTGCGCCCGCGAGGTCGCGGAAGTCGTTGCGCCCGTGCTGGGTTGGAGTGCCGAGGACATCGACCGCGAGGTCGCGACGTACCTGGCCCGCGTCGAAGCCGAGGTGCTGTCACAGACGCAGCCCGACGACGAATCGGCAGATGCGTTGCGCGCGGCGGCTCCCGAGGCCCGTTCGGAGATCCTCGAGCCGGTTCCGCTCGATTGAGCCTGCCCGTCCGTCCTGGATACGAGGGGATCGGGCCTGCTCGGCTGCGGGTGCACGGCGGGCCGGTGCTGGCTGAGCTGCGGGCGCGGTTCGGCGACGAGGCGGCCGCCAAAGTGCTTGCCGGCGAGGTGCTTTGCGCCGACGGGTCGGTCGTTTCCGATGCGACGGAGCTACCGGCCGGCGCGTTCATCTACTGGTACCGGGACCTGCCCGACGAGGTCGTCGTCCCGTTCGACGTGCCGGTGCTGTACCGCGACGAGAACATCGTCGTGGTCGACAAGCCGCACTTCCTCGCGACCATGCCGCGAGGCGGGCACGTGGTGCAGACGGCCCTGGTGCGGCTGCGACGGGCGTTGGGATTGTGGGAGCTCTCACCGGCGCATCGGCTGGACCGGCTGACCGCCGGTGTCCTGGTGTTCACCGCACGGCGCGAGGTCCGTGGGGCGTATCAGACGATGTTCGCCGCGGGCGGGGTGGCCAAGACGTATCTGGCGCGGTCGTCGGCCGGCACGCTGGCCGGGCCCGTCGAGTTGCGGAACCGAATTGTGAAGCGGCGCGGGTCTTTACAGGCCAGCATCGAGCCCGGTGAGGTGAACGCGGTGACTTTCGTCGAGCCGTTGGGGGATGGGCTGTTCCGGCTGGCGCCCGCCACGGGCCGCACCCACCAGCTGCGGGTGCACATGAACTCGCTCGGGTTGCCCATCGACGGTGATCCGTTGTACCCCACGGTGCTCGAGGTTCCTGTCGGCGACTTCTCCACACCGCTGCAGTTGTTGGCCCACCGGCTCGCATTTGTCGACCCGGTGACCGGAGAGCAGCGGGAGTTCGTCAGTGAGCGGACGTTGGCGAACCGGCCCGAATAAGCCCTGTGTTCTACTGCTAGCCATGGACCGCACCACATTTGACCGCCTGTTCGACATGACCGACCGCACCGTCATCGTGACCGGCGGGACGCGCGGTATCGGCCTCGCGATGGCCGAGGGGTTCGCGCTGGCCGGTGCCAATCTCGTGGTCGCCAGCCGTAAGCCCGACGCGTGCGAGGCTGCGGCCGAGCATCTGCGCGGTCTGGGTGGCAAGGTGATCGGCGTGCCCGTGAACATGGGCAACCTCGACGATCTCGACCGGCTGGTCGAAGCCACCGTCGCCGAGTTCGGCGGCATCGACGTGCTCGTGAACAACGCGGCCAACGCGCTCGCCCAGCCGCTGGGGGAGATGACGCCCGAGGCGTGGGCCAAGTCGTACGACTCCAACCTGCGTGGGCCGGTGTTTCTGGTGCAGAAAGCGTTGCCGCACTTGAAGACGAGCCCGGCTGCCGCGGTCCTGAACATGTCGTCGGTCGGCGCCTTCCAGTTCGCGCCGTTCGTGTCGATGTACGCCGCGGGCAAGGCGGCGCTGCTGTCGTTCACCCGCTCGATGGCGGCCGCCTACGCGGCCGACGGCATCCGGGTCAACGCCATCGCGCCCGGCCCCGTCGACACCGACATGGTGCGCAACAACCCGCAGGAGGCCATCGACGCGATGGCGTCCAACACGCTGCTGAAGCGGCTGGCCAGCCCTGACGAAATGGTGGGCACGGCGCTCCTGTTGTGTTCGGGCGCAGGCAGTTACATCACCGGACAGGTCGTCATCGTCGACGGCGGCGGGACGCCGCGGTAGCGGTCAGTACGTGTGCAGGGGGCCGTATGACTTCCCGTACATCACCCGCAGCGCGCCGTCGCGGACGAATCCTTTGTCGAGAAGCTTGATACCCGTGTTCGGAATGGCCGGGATGCCGGCGAGCTTGTGGCCGAAGCGGCCCATCCGGTACTCCCGGCCCCAGGCCGCTTCCAGGCGCTGGGTGTAGTTGGTGAAGTCGTCGGGGCCACCGTTCTGCAGCGCCGCGATGACGCATTCGCCGGCGACCAGGCCGGCCTCCAGCGCCTTCGAAATGCCTGCGCCGGAAACCGGTTTGGCGGCGCCGAGTGCGTCGCCGGTGAAAACCACGCCCGGACGCCACGGCGGCCACGCGGTAAAACCCATCGGCAGCCGCCACGCTCGCACGCTCTTGCTCTTCTTCAATTCCGCGATCGATGGCAGCTCCCACTCATACCGCAGCGACCGCAGGAATTCGCCGAGTAGCTGCGTGGCGTTGATGGCTTGCCAGTTCCGGTAGCAGTTGACATAGCCCACGCCGATGTTGAGCACACCATTGCCCATCGGGAACACCCAGCCGTAGCCGGGCAACTGATCGCCCTGGAACTGCAGCTTGAGGTAGATGTCGAGCGAATCGGTGTCGGGCCGGTTGGTGTGCATCTCCGCGCGGATCGCGATGGCCGAGTAGCCGTTGTACTCCGAATCGATGTTCAGCGCGCGCTTGACGGGCGAGTACGCGCCGTCGGCGGCGACGACGGCGTCTGCGGAGATCTTCTCCCCGCTCTTGAGGACCACGCCGACCACCCGGCCGTCGGCATCGAGTTCAGGTCCCGCCACTTCGGCACCTTCGCGTACCTCTGCGCCGGCCTTTTCGGCGTGCCTGAGCAATACCGTGTCCAAATGCGTACGGCTGGCCGTATGTCCGTGATCGGGCATGCCGGGGCGCCGCGGGAAGGACATCTCCCATCGGCTCGGGCTGAACACCGTGACGCGGTCGACCCGGTGGAAGGTGGCGACTTCGTCGGCCAGGCCCATCTTCTGCAGGTAACTGACGGCGCGGGCGGTCAGTCCGTCGCCGCAGGGTTTGTCGCGGGGAAACTCGGCCTTGTCGACGACCAGCACCTTGGCGCCCACCCGCGCGGCCTGCCAGGCGGCGGCGGAGCCCGACGGACCACCACCGGCGACGACGACGTCATACCGCTGTGCCATCGTTTCCCGCCCCGTCCGTCCCGAAGTGGCTCCAGTTCATCAGCTTTCGTGCGGAGCCGCCAGGTGACCAACTTACCGATGCGGGTCGTCGACTTTCAGGCTGTCCCCGCTGTTCGAGATGTTCCCGGCCGACGTGTCGCGCGCGTCCCGGTAATCCGGGCGTACCGGGGCTACCGTGGATGGCGTGGCATCCATCTTCGGCGACTCGCATCTGAAGAACGTCCGCCTGGTCACCCCGCAGACCACGAAGGGCTGCCAGGACTGCATCGCGGCCGGCACCCGCTGGGTGCACCTGCGGCTGTGCCTGACATGCGGTCCGTCGGGTGCTGCGATTCGTCGCCGATGCGCCGTGCCAGTGCCCATGCGAAGACGCCGGGCCGCGAGATCCAGCACTCCATAAGGCTTAGTACTGTCGGTTGGATGCCTCGGAGGGCACCACTTTGTGCTCCGTTGTGGGTATGACTCGTTTGATACTGGCTTTCCATACGATCGAAGTCGATAAGCTGTGCTAATGAGCGACGTGGGGGACGATTCTCGGCTGCCGGCCGAGGCGCGTGCGCGACGGCTGATCGATGAGCAGCTCACCCAGGCGGGCTGGGTAGTCCAATATAAGAAGGACTTGAACCTCTTCGTGGGTTCGGGCATTGCTGTTCGCGAAGTGGTGATGAAGCCAAGCCACGGACGGGTCGATTATTTGCTTTACGTCGATAAGGCAGTGGTCGGCGTCATTGAGGCGAAACCAGTCGGTACGCCGTTGTCTGGGGTCGAGTGGCAGTCAGCAATGTATGCCGAGGGTCTGCCAGCCGATGTGCGGATCGCCGCGAAGACGCGTGAAGGACGCTTGCCATTCGTGTTCGAGGCTTCGGGCGTCGAAACTCATTTCACGAACGGTTTCGATCCGGAACCACGCGCGCGGCTGATCTTCAATGTGCCTAGGCCCGAGGCGTTGGCCCGCATTCTGCGTGACGCCGAAGCGGACCCACGGCGACCGACATGGCGGGCTAAGGTGCAGAACCTGCCTCCGCTCGATACTGCTCCGCTTCGCCCGGCCCAGATCGAGGCTATCAATGGCGTCGAAAAGAGTTTGGCTGCACAGCAGTTCGATCGTTCGCTGATCCAGATGGCCACTGGCGCCGGCAAGACATACACCGCGGTGACGCAGTCGTACCGCTTGCTCAAACACGGTGGTTTCAATCGGATTCTGTTCGTGGTCGACCGAAACAACCTGGCCGAACAGACACTTGCTGAATTCCAGAACTATCGCACGCCTGACGACGGTCGGCGTTTCACGGAGCTGTACAACGTCGCCAAGCTGTCCAAGGCGGGATTGTTGGGGTCGACGAAGGTCTCGATTTCGACGATTCAGCGGGTTTTCAAGGCCATCAAGGTTGGCGAAGTCAGCGACACCGACGACCCGGACATCGACGATTACATCCCGGACGTGCCGGTGACTGTTTCGTACAGCTGTGAAATCCCACCGGAAACATTCGATCTCATCGTTGTCGATGAAGCTCATCGGAGCATCTACGGGGTTTGGCGGGGTGTCCTCGAGTATTTCGACGCCCACGTGGTCGGGCTGACGGCCACTCCCGGTAAACAGACGTTCGCGTTCTTCCGGCAGAACCTGGTGGCGGACTACACCTATCCCGAATCCGTAGCTGACGGCGTCAACGTCGACTTCGACGTGTACCGGATCCGCACGAAGATCAGCGATGCGGGATCGCGGATTGAGGCAGGCACCATCGTGCCGAAGGTTGACCGGCGTACTCGTGAACAGCGGCTTGAGGCGCTCGACGATGATCTGGATTACGGTGCAGCACAGCTCGATCGGGCAGTGACCGCGACCGATCAGATCCGGACGGTGCTCGAAATATTCCGGGACCGGCTCTTCACCGAGATTTTCCCGGGACGTAGCACGGTGCCGAAAACGCTGATTTTCGCCAAGGATGACAACCATGCGGAGGAGATCGTCAAGCAAGTACGTGAAGTGTTCGGTAAGGGCAACGATTTCGCTGCGAAGATCACCTACAACGCGCGAAATGCCAAGGAGCAGTTACAAGCCCTGCGGACCAGCCCGAACCTGCGCATCGCCGTCACTGTCGACATGATCGCCACCGGTACCGACGTTAAACCACTGGAATGTGTGTTCTTTATGCGCGACGTGCGCTCAGCACAGTACTTCGAGCAGATGAAAGGTCGTGGCGCACGTACTATTGCGGATGCTGACTTCCAATCTGTCACGCCGGATGCGCAGACGAAGACGCGGTTTGTGATCGTAGATGCCGTCGGCGTCACCGAGCACGATTTCGTGGAGCCGCCGCTGAACCGGCAGCGGTCGGTGCCGCTCAAGAAGCTGCTGGAGAAAGCGGCCAATCTAACGATCACCGAGGATGAAGCAGCCACGCTTGCTTCGCGTTTAGCAAAACTGGAGCTCGACCTCACCGATGCGGAGCGGGTCGAACTCGATGAGGTCGCGTCCGGTCGGGTTCGTGACATCATCCGGAACCTCGTTGATGCGGTCGAACCAGCGACCACAACGCGAGAAGCCATTGATCGTGCGATTGAACCGCTGGCCTCGAACCCTGAGCTGCGCAACCGTATTTTGGAGCTCCGGGCTGCGCATGATCGAGTGATCGACGAGGTCAGTCGCGACGAACTGATCGAAGCTGGGGGTGTGGTCGACACGGACAAGGCTCGCTCGGTGGTGGAGTCGTGGTCCGCTTATCTGGCTGAACATCGCGACGAGATCACCGCACTGCAAGTGGGTTATGAGGCGGGCGAACGGCGTATCGACTTCGCGGTCATCGAGGGGCTGGCGGCGAGAATCTCACGGCCACCGCACAATTGGACAACCGACGTGATCTGGAACGCCTATGCCGCGGTGGACGGGGTGAAGGTGCGCAAGAGCGCCACCCACACGCTCACAGATCTGGTGTCGTTGATCCGCTACGCCACTGGTGTTGATGACGAGCTGGTGCCCTACGGTGAGCGGGTGCGTGAACGATATGCCGCCTGGCTGACGCAACAGGATCAGTCGGGTGCAGTTTTCACCGAGATCGAGCGGTGGTGGCTGGACCGGATGGTGTCGGTGATCGCGAGTTCCGCGGGTATCCGGGTCGAAGACCTGGACGACGCACCGTTCACTGAGCGTGGCGGAACTGACGGGGCGATAAGGGATTTGGGTGAGCGAGCAGCGGAGTTGATCGACGAATTGAACGCGGAGTTGACGGCGTGAGTTGGCCGTGGCAGTTACCTGACGGTTGGCGGTGGACTGAATGGGAGGCAGTTGCGCGCGTCGCCAGTAACCTCGTAGAGCCGGAGGATTACCGTGCGATGCCGCATATTGCGCCAAACCATATAGAGGCACATACAGGTCGCCTTCTGCCGTACCGGACAGTCGGTGACGACGAGGTCGTCAGTGCTAAGCATCGTTTTAGACCTGGGCAGATCCTGTACAGCAAGATTCGTCCGTATTTGGGCAAGGTCGTCCTTGTCGATTTCGATGGGCTTTGCAGTGCCGACATGTATCCGGTCGACACAGAACTTGAGCCGCGGTACCTGAAATGGTGGATGCTCACCCCCGAGTTCACCCGTCGTGCGTCTGGACAGCAGGCCCGTACCGTTCTGCCCAAGATAAACAAACGGGCGCTGGGACGATTGCCTGTGCCGGTCGCACAGCCCGGCGATCAGGAACGCATCGTAGAGATTCTCGATGATCACCTATCGCGCCTCGACGCCGCGGCGGATTACCTTCGCGCAGCAGAACGCCGGCTGGACACGTTTGTGACTGCCACTCTCATGAACCTGATCCCTGATGTTGACGACTACCCAGCGAAGTGGGAGAGAAGCTGCGTCGGCGATGCCGGTGTCGTAGAACTGGGGCGTCAGCGTCACCCTGATTGGCATTCAGGACCGAATATGAAGCCCTATTTGCGTGTGGCAAATGTATTCGAGGACAGGATCGATACTCGCGATGTGATGGAGATGCATTGGCCTGCCGAGACATTCGATCGGTTCAAACTACATGTGGGTGATGTTCTCCTTAACGAAGGGCAGACACCCGAACTGCTCGGACGCCCGGCGTTATATCGGGGTGAGCCGGCGGAGGTTGCTTTCACGAACAGCCTTCTCCGTTTCGTTGCATCTGATCGAGTCCTACCTGAGTTCGCACTCCTCGTTTTCAGACGCCACATGCGAGCTGGTAGGTTCAAGCGGGAGTCACGGATTACGACGAACATTGCGCATTTGTCCGCCTCTCGGCTCAAACCTATTGAATTCCCGATTCCCGATCTCGCCGAACAAGCGGCTATCGTCGCGTCCGCCCAGCGGTCCTTTGAGGCGGTCGAGCGTCAGCGCGCGCAGCTTGCTATCGCTAAGTTGCGTCGGGAGCAGCTACGGAAGTCAATGTTGTCCGCAGCTTTCTCCGGCCACCTCACGGGTTCTCGACTGAGTTGAAAGAACTCGAAACTGTATGAGCGGCAAGCAGATCAAGCTCTTTCTTGTCGACGGTAGTGCCGGTGGACTCACCACCGCTGAGATCACCAATTGGACTGGGCATGTGCTGTCGGCGCCACGGTCAGAACTGGCCGATCTCCTCAAACGCGAAGAGTCTCAACGCACCGGCGCCTACCTGTTGATGGGCGAAGACGAAGCTGTTGTTGGAAACACTCGTTGCTACATCGGTGAGGCCGACGTCGTCGCTGAGCGCTTGCGGTATCACCAACGGGAGAAAGACTTTTGGGATCGCGTCGTCGTGATCACGTCGAAGGACGCGAATCTGACGAAGGCCCATGGTCGCTATCTTGAGTCACGCCTCATCGATCTGGCGACAAGAGCTGGGCGCGTCAAGGTTGAGAACGGTACGGCTCCGTCGCCGCCGGCGTTGCCCGAAGCGGATGCCTCCGACATGGACTACTTCGTTTCGCAACTTGAGATCGTGCTGCCGGTTCTTGGCGTCAATGCCATCCGCATCCCGCTCCCGAAGCCCGGAATCCGAGACGCCGTGGACTCGGATTCGCCTGTATTTCACCTGCGCAACGCCAAGCAAGGCGTCGACGCTAAGGCCCAGCAGATCGACGGCGAGTTCACCATGCTCGCCGGGTCAATTGTCGTGGCGGTCTGGCAGGGCATCGGCAAGGCTCAGAGCACGATTAAATCGTATGCGTCGTACCGTGCGCACCATGAGCAGTTGATCGCCGACGGGGCGATCGTCATCGAAGCTGGGAAGGGCGTGGTCACCCGGAGCATCCCGTTCAGCTCACCTTCCACGGCGGGCGCTGTTGCATGGGGGCACTCCTGCAATGGGCGCCGAGAGTGGATCGCCTCGGACGGTTCAACCTTTGGCGACTGGGAGAGTCGCGGCGTCGAGTAGTGGCGCGAGCAGCTCGTCGGTGGGCACTGCAATTATTCTGTGAGCGAGAGCGGCTTCGCGCGGCACAATGGTCCGGAGGCGACTGACCGACCTCATGGAATCGCAGATGGGAGGCGATGGTCATGATCAAGCAGATCGAACTGCGCCTCGTCGGCGGCTCTGCGCCCAGCGGCGAGATCACACTGAAAGACCTGAGCGCCATATCGGCTGCGCTGCAGGAGTTGGTCACCAGACTCAGCCGTGATGCAGCAGATGCGGCTGGCCCTGGGCGATCTAAGCAGTACGTGGAGGAGTTCGCCGAACTGCGGTTGGGCGCCATTCAGCAGGGGAGCACGGTGCTCCAGTTCAGCAAGGGACCGACCGACAAGCTCGACGTCGAGGTTCCCGGGCTGGCCGATGCCGACGACAGGTTCTGGGAGGTACTGACGGCGATCAGCACCGACCATCGGCCGGACTGGGTCAGTGAATTGATCGCCGAGTCGGCAGGCAAGCTGACTCTCGCGATGAGGGCTGCCGCAGACACCGTCGTCGTAGCCTCGCCGTCCCGCGGGGACATTCGTATCGAGGCCTCAAACGCCCATCCCGAGACTTGGGCAACGACCCGACAGACTGCTGGTGGCGCCGGCACTGCGGCTGGGCGGCTCGAGAAGGTGGACCTGCATTCCCACAAGTTCCGACTCCGCGACGACGTCGGCAACACAGTCGAATTGCGCCGCGTCGCCGATGACGCAGCTGCTGCGCGGCTCGTCGGACAATGGGTTTATGCCGAGGGCCTGGCAATGCTCAGTCCGTCTGGACGGGTAGTGGTCTTGGATGACGCACGGGTACACGAAACAGTCGATCCGGTCGCCGAGTTTCGGCGGCGCGACGTCGTTTCTCCGGACGAAATTCTTGCGAGTGCTCCCGGGCCGGATCCGAACGGCGGTGTTGACCCCACAGACGAGGAATGGGCCGCTTTCCTTCAGGCAATTCGCTCATGAGCCGGCCGGGAGCGACGGTCGTGGATACCGATGTGTTTAGTCGTGTCTACGTCAATCCAGTAGCTGCCGATTCGCGCGCGCAGGAATGGCGTGACGTCTTGGCGGGGCGGCCCACGGTCATTTCCTTTCAGACTCAAGGCGAGGTCCTCAGCGGTGCCCGCCAAGCGAATTGGGGCGCTGCCCGGATGGTGCGTCTGCTCGAAGTGCTTCAACGCACGCCGACGATCTATGCAGATGTCGACGTAATCGGGGCGTATGCCGCGCTCTCAGCAGATTGCCGCGCCGAGGGTCATCCGCTCCACGACAAGATTCACACTGCTGATCGCTGGATCGCAGCTTGCGCCATCGCCAAGCACTTCGAGCTGTTATCTGGAGACGCAATTTTTCAGGGTGCTCCAAACCTCAATGTTCTCAACTGATTTCGAAGGAACGCATGTCTGAATCGCGTCGCCTCGTCGACAAGCTGTGGTCGTACTGCAATGTGCTGCGCGACGACGGCGTTGGTGTCATCGAGTACACCGAGCAGCTCACGTACCTGCTGTTCCTGAAAATGGCGCACGAGCGGGCGACTCGGAGACTAAACCCGCAGAAGATCGTTCCCAACGAGTTCTCCTGGCAGAAGCTCCTTGATGCCGAGGGAACCGATCTCGAAGTCGAGTACACCAAGATTCTCGTCGGGCTCGGTCAGCAGCCAGGAACATTGGGCACCATCTACCGCAAGGCCCAGAACCGGATTCAGGATCCAGCCAAGCTCAAGCGACTGATTGTTGACCTCATCGACAAAGAGAACTGGTCCGCATCGGGTACGGACCTCAAAGGCGACGCATATGAGGAGTTGCTTGCCAAGGGTGCCTCAGACAAGGGTTCTGGCGCCGGACAGTACTTCACGCCACGTGATCTCATCCGCGCTATCGTCGACGTCATCGATCCTTCAGTGGCAGACACCGTCGTCGATCCTGCATGCGGCACAGGCGGATTCCTCCTTGTCGCGCACGAACACGTAGCCGAAGCGGCGGGTAAGCTCACGCCGACGCAGCGGGCTCATCTTCGCGATAGCTTAGTCGCCGGCTACGAACTCGTTGATGGTACTGCCCGGTTGGCTGCGATGAATCTGCTGTTGCACGGTATCGGCGCTGCGGATGGCGCGTCGCTGATTGAGGTGCGTGACGCATTGATTGCTGACCCCGGCCGTCGGTGGTCGGTCGTGCTGTCCAACCCTCCGTTCGGGCGCAAGTCATCGCTGTCGATGATTGGCGCGGACGGACGCGAGGTCCGCGACGATATCGAAATCGAGCGTCAAGACTTCGTCGTCACTACGAGCAACAAGCAGCTCAACTTCCTGCAACACATCATGACAATCCTGGATATCAATGGCCGCGCGGCGGTTGTGCTGCCCGATAATGTGTTGTTCGAAGGTGGTGCAGGAGAGACACTGCGCCGGAAACTTCTGGCTGACTTCGAACTACACACCATGCTGCGGCTGCCGACAGGCATTTTCTACGCACAGGGTGTGAAGGCCAACGTGCTGTTCTTCGACAAGAAGCCGGCGTCGGAGCACCCGTGGACCAGTAGGCTCTGGGTGTACGACTTGCGTACCAACCAGCACTTCACGCTCAAGCAAAACCCGTTGCGGCGCATCCACCTTGATGACTTCGTCGAGTCATATCTGTCGGGCAAACCCCGTGACGAACGGGTCGAATCCACTCGCTGGCACGCGTACTCATATGACGATCTCCTCGCCCGCGACAAGGTCAACCTCGATATCACTTGGTTGCGCGACGAGTCACTTGAGGACGCGAACAACCTTCCGGCACCTGAGGTGATTGCCAGGGAAATCGTCGAAGACTTGACGGCGGCGCTCGCAGAGTTCGAGGCAGTAGTCGCGGCCCTCGAAGCTTCGGCCGGCGGCGAGGATCTGTAAGCACGGTGCGTGTGCTTGTTCCTTCTCGATGAGTTGTCAGGCACGCAGCTGCTAGATCGTGATCAGTGGTATTTGCGTCGCTTGTAGAGGGATTGTCGGGCGCGGTATTGGTGTTGTCGGCGTTATCGTGACCAGGCCAGCAGGGTGGTGACGGTGTTGCTGGAAGGGAAGGCCGCTGCCCAAAGACAAGGAAGTCTGCCAACCCGACCGGAATGGGGTGGCGGAGAGGCTCGTAGTAAAGCTGGCGACGACCCTGATCCAGGCAAACGGAACGGCGCGTGCAGTCCACGCGGAGATGGCGTGAAGCTCAACCAAGGTATTCGCGCGCAGTCGCTGCAGCCCTGGCAGCGTCCTGAGCGTGTCTCGGCGAAGCGGATGGACTTTCGCGCGCTACGGTGGATTGATCGCGGGTGCGCTACCGTAAGCGTCGACAGTCGGAGGAGGGCACGGCCGTGGCATCCATCTTCGGCGATTCGCACTTGAAGAACGTCCGCCTGGTCACCCCGCAGACCACGAAGGGCTGCCAGGACTGCATCGCGGCCGGCACGCGCTGGGTGCACCTGCGGCTGTGTCTGACATGCGGTCACGTCGGCTGTTGTGATTCGTCGCCGATGCGCCATGCCAGTGCCCATGCGAAGACCCCGGGGCATGAGATCGTGCAATCTTTCGAGCCCGGCGAGAACTGGCGGTGGTGCTACGTGCACGAGAAGTACGTCTGACATGTCCTGATTTGTGGGATGCGTGGCATGGCGCGCCCTGTGGGCGCGGCCGATTCGCGGACAAAATGGACTGTGTCCAATCAAGTCCGACGGAAGTTGCGAGCCATGCCCGAAGTCATTGCAGGAGTGACGATTCCGGATACCGAGCTGGTGCGGGAGGCCACCTCGATCGTCCGGAAGTCGACCGACGACACCTTGTTCAACCACTCCCGCCGAGTCTTTCTGTGGGGTTCGTTGAAAGCCGCTGCGCGCGGCCTCGACGTCGACCCGGAACTCGCCTACGTGGGCGGCATGTTCCACGACCTGGGACTCACCACGGAGTACGGCACCACGCATCAACGGTTCGAGATCGACGGAGCCGACCTGGCCCGAAAACTGTTGCTGGACTTCGGCCGGAGTGAGCAGGAAGCGACGAATGTGTGGCTGGCGATCGCGCTGCACACCACACCAGAGGTCCCGCATCACCTTGCGCCCGAGGTCGCGGTGGTGATTCTGGGTGTCGAAACCGACGTCATCGGACTGGGCCTCGACGAGATCAGCGAAGAGCACCGCGCCGAAGTGGTTGCCGCCCATCCGCGTCCCGACTTCAAGAACCGCATCCTGCGGGCGTTCAACGACGGCATGGCCCGTCGTCCGGATACGACGTTCGGGACGATGAACGATGACGTGCTCGCACACTTCGATCCGTCGTTCCAACGGACCAACATGGTTGATCTCATTCGGAACAACGCCTGGCCGGAGTAGCGGCGGCGATGGGCAATGCCGGGCCGGGCGACAGGACGCGGGGGAACCCGGCCCGGCATCGCCTCGGATCAGGCCTGCTTGACGGCTTCGATGTCGAGGGTGATGGTGACCTTGTCGCCGACGACGGCGCCACCGGTCTCCATCGGCAGATCGAGGTCGACGCCGAAGTCCTTGCGGTTGATGACAACTGACGCTTCGTAGCCGGAAACCTCGCCCTGGCCCATGCCGGGGCTCACACCGTTGAATTCCAGGTTCAGGGTGACCGGACGGGTGTTGCCCTTGATGGTCAGGTTGCCGTCGAGCAGGTAGGAATCGCCTTTGGGGCGCACCGCGGTCGAGACGAAGGTCGCGACGGGGTGGTTCTCGGCATCGAAGAAGTCAGCCGACTTGACGTGGCCGTCGCGCTGCTCGTTGCCGGTGTTGAGCGATGTCACGTCGATCTCGGCGGTGACCGACGGCGTGCCGTCCGCATCGACGGTGATGGTGCCACTGACGTTCTCGAACTTCCCGCGGACCTTGCTGACCATCAGGTGGCGTACCGAGAACTCGACCGTGGAGTGGGCGGTGTCGATCGCCCAGGTGCCGACGCTGAGGGGAGCGGTTGCGGTGGTCATGTGCCTGTCCTTTGTCTCTCGTGTGAGCACCGGCTCGTCCGGACTCTGCACTGCCCAACCGGACCGCAGTCCGGATTATTCCGGGCGTCGACTCGCATTCCTTAATGAAAATGATTATCGTTAAGGTCATGCCCTCGACCTCAACTGACCTCATCCCGGTGACCGTGCTTTCGGGCTTCCTGGGAGCAGGCAAGACGACGCTGCTCAACCACATCCTCGCCAACCGGGAGGGTCGCCGGGTTGCGGTGATCGTCAACGACATGAGCGAGGTGAACATCGATGCGGCGCTCATCGCGGGGCAGGGTCATCTCGACCGGACCGAAGAGAAGCTCGTCGAGCTCACCAATGGATGCATCTGCTGCACCCTGCGTGAAGACCTCATCACCGCGGTCGCGGACCTGGCCCGGCAGAACCGATTCGACCAGATCGTGATCGAATCGACGGGCATCTCCGAGCCGATGCCGGTGGCGGCCACCTTCAGCTGGGAATTCGAGGACGGTTTCATCCTGTCCGAGCTCGCCCGACTCGACACGATGGTCACCGTCATCGACGCGTGCACCTTCCTGCCGGAGTTGGCGCGCGGGGAGGCGCTCGCCGACCGGAACCTGGCGGTGGCCGACGGCGACGGCCGCAACATCGCCGATCTGCTGGTCGATCAGATCGAGTTCGCCGACGTCATCCTCGTCAACAAGACCGACCTGGTGAGCGCCAAGACGATCGCGACCGTCGAGGCCGTCGTACGGCGCCTCAACCCCACCGCGCGGATCGAGCACACCGAGCACGGGATCGTCCCGCTGACAACCGTTTTGGACACCGGGTTGTTCGATCCGGAACTGGCCGCGGAAGCGCCCGGGTGGGATGAGGAGATCGCCAATGGGCACACCCCCGAAACCGAGGAATACGGCATCAGCAGCATGACGTTCCGCGCTGCCCGCCCGTTCCATCCGCAACGTCTCGCCGATGCCCTCGACCAGGTGCGAGGCCTGTTGCGCAGCAAGGGTTTCTGCCGGATCGCGACCCGGCCGAACATCGCCGCCATCTGGTCGCAGGCCGGCCCCAACCTCACGATCGAGCCCGCGCAGTACTGGACGAGCACCGACATCGAGCCGGGTCAGGAGATCGTCTTCATCGGTATCCGCCTCGAAGCGGGCAAGGTGCGAGCGCTTCTCGACGCGGCGCTCCTCACCGACGACGAAGTGGCGGCCGGCACGGGTGCCTGGCTGCGTTACGCGGATCCGCTACCGGCGTGGACTGCGGCGCACAGTCACGTCTGAGGCGTGTCATTTGAAGCAAGCCCGCCGCGCAGGGGCATCACGCACTACCTTGGGCTGTATGACACGCGTCCGCGGTGCCGGCCCGGTCCGCCATGATCACGGCCGCCACTCGTGCCTCATCGCCGGGGAACGCGTGAAAATGACAACCGCACAACACATCACATGACGAGAGGGACCGCCTGATGTCGATTCACCCAGCACTGATCAAAGCCACCAGGACGGTGGCCACTGGCGTCATCGGCGTGGCGGCGTACGACGTGCTGCGCAAAGCGTTGCGTGCGGCGCCCATCCACGAAGCGAGTGTCACCACCGCATCGTGGGCGCTGCGCGGTACCCGCAAAGCCGAGGAGGCGGCAGAGAACGCCCGGCTGAAGGTCGCCGATGTGATGGCCGAAGCGCGAGAGCGAATCGGCGAGGAGGTGCCGCCGCCGTCGGTGGCCGACGCCGAACATTCCCATGACCACTGATGTGCTGACCGACGTGGCAGATGCGTCCCGCATCGCCGCCGACGCCGACCTGACGGTGATATCCGTTGCAGCGGGCCGGATTCGGGTTCAGGTTCCGTGGCTGCGGGGCGATGCCGTCGGGGCTGTGGCGATCGAAGATGCCGTCGACAAGGTCGGTGGCGTCAGAACTGTCCACGCCTACCCGCGTACCGCGTCAGTGGTGGTCTGGTACTCGCCGCAGCGCTGCGACACTTCGGAGCTGCTGGCTGCAATCCGTGCCGCGCAGGCCACACCGCGGCAGCTGGTCCCGGCTCGCTCGCCGCGTTCGGCTGACATTCACAACGCGGATGTACTGCGCATGGCGCTCGGTGCTCTGGCTCTCGCGCTCTTGGGAGTCCGTCGTTACGGCCTGGCCCGCCCGCGGTTGCTCGGGCCGGCCAGCCGCACGTTCGCCACCGGAGCGACCATCGTCACCGGATACCCGTTCCTGCGCGGTGCGCTGCGCGCACTGCGCGGGGGCAAGTCGCCCGGCACCGATCTGCTGGTGTCCGCGGCGACCATCGCGAGTCTGATCCTGCGCGAGAACGTGGTGGCACTCACGGTGCTGTGGCTGCTGAACATCGGTGAGTACCTTCAGGATCTGACCCTGCGTCGTACGCGCCGCGCCATCGCCGACCTGCTGCGGGGCGTTCAGGACACCGCCTGGGTGCAGCTTCACGACGGCACCGAGGTGCAGGTCAACGCCGAAACCCTGCGGATCGGCGATCTGGTCGTCGTTCATGAGCAGGTCGCGATCCCGGTCGACGGCGAGGTCGTCGCAGGGGAGGCGATCGTCGACCAGTCCGCCATCACCGGTGAGACGCTGCCGGTGACCATGGCACCGGGTGCGACGGTCCACGCAGGATCTGTGGTCGTCCGCGGCCGGGTCGTCGTGCGGGCCCGCGCGGTGGGCAGTCACACGGTACTGGGCCGCATCGTGGCGAGAGTCGAAGAAGCGCAACGTGATCGGGCGCCGATCCAGACGGTGGGAGAGAACTTCTCCCGTCGGTTCGTGCCCGCGTCGTTCGTCTTGGCAACGGCAACGTTCGTGGCCACCGGCGACGTACGCCGGGCAATGACCATGCTGCTGGTGGCGTGCCCGTGCGCGGTGGGGCTCGCCACCCCGACCGCGATCAGCGCGGCCATCGGCAACGGAGCACGGCGTGGCATCCTCATCAAAGGCGGTTCACATCTGGAGGCGGCCGGCCGGGCCGATGCCGTGGTCTTCGACAAGACCGGCACCCTCACTCTCGGTCGGCACATCGTCACGAACATCGTTTCTTTCCAGGAGAGTTGGACTCCCGAGGAAATTCTCGCCTACGCCGCGAGCTCAGAGATTCACTCACGGCATCCGTTGGCCGAAGCGGTCATCCGCTCGACCGAAGACAAACACATCGTGATTCCGCCGCACGAGGAGTGCGAGGTACTCGTGGGTCTGGGGATGCGGACCCGCGCCGACGGTCGCACGCTGCTGCTCGGCAGCCCGTCTCTGCTGGAGCGCGAGGACGTCGCGGTGTGCGGCGAGGCCGATGCGTGGGTGCAGCGATTGCGCCGTCAGGCCGAGACGCCACTGCTGCTTGCCGTCGACGGTGAACTGGTGGGTTTGATCAGCCTTCGCGACGAGGTGCGCCCCGAAGCGGCAGAAGTGCTTGCGCGCCTGCGGGCCTCGGGTGTGCAGCGGATCGTCATGCTCACCGGGGACCACGCGGACACCGCGCAGGCCGTCGCTGCCGAGCTCGGCATCACCGAATGGAAGGCAAACGCGCTACCCGAGGACAAACTCGCCCTGGTGCGCACGCTGCATGACGAGGGCTACACCGTTGCGGTGGTGGGCGACGGGGTCAACGACGCACCCGCGCTGGCCGCGGCAGACATCGGTATCGCCATGGGATTGGCCGGCACCGACGTCGCCGTCGAGACTGCCGACGTGGCATTGTCGACAGACGACCTGCGGCGGCTGCTCGACGTGCGCGGTCTCAGTGACCACGCAGTCGGCGTGATTCGGCAGAACTACGCCATGTCGATCGCGGTGAACGCGGTCGGGCTGCTACTCGGAGCGGTCGGCGGATTGTCGCCCGTCCTCGCCGCGATCCTGCACAACGCGTCGTCGGTCGCCGTTGTCACCAACAGCTCGCGCCTCATCCGTCACGAGCTGGCACAGTCCGGCGCGAGGTCACCGAGCAGGTAGCGCTGCAGCGTCACGCCGAGGTCGGCGGCGAGCTGTTCGTTCGAGCGGTTGGCCAGTGGTTCCAGGCCGATGACGTAGCGCGCCATCGCGAAACCGTTGACCTGCGACATGACGAGCGCGGCGCGGTAGTCGGCATCGGCGGAGCCAAGTCCTTCGGCGATGGGCGCAATGATCTTGCGCGCCAGGAAGTCCCGGACCAGCTTCGCGGCTTCGGGTTCGGCCGTGGCCGCGCGCACCATGCCGATCATGGGTTGTCGCCGCACTTCATCGTCGAGAACCTCGAGGATGAACGTCGCCAGCCGGAGCCCCGCTGAGTCCTTGTCGCCGTCGAGCACCCGGCCGATGACCGTGGCGGGCTCGACCGGCAGTTCGACCACGGCGAGGAACAGGTCGCGCTTCTTGCCGTAGAAGTGGCTGACCAGCGCCGGGTCGACGCCGGCCTGCAGCGCGATCTGCCGCAGGGAGGTCCGTTCGTATCCCAATTCCGCGAACAGCTTTCGCGCGGTTTCCTCGATTGCCTCGCGGGTGCCGCTGGGGCCCGGGCGGCGTCCACCGCGGGTGGGTCGCTGGCTCATTCGACTTCCTGATTCACAGAATTCTTTACGTGTTGAATTATAGCCCCGGCGGGTCTACTGTCATACCGTCAACCTTCTTGATTAGCCACGCTAGAAGGCGTTCCGCGCAGTCCGTGCCTCGCGTACGGATTGAAAGGGGCACGGATGCAGCAGCTTTCGATCAGGCGCCGACTCGGCCGGCACTGGATGTATGTGGTGGCCGTGGTGGTGGTCGTGGTCGCCGGGTTCGCGGTGTACCGACTGCAGGGCATCTTCGCCTCGCATGACGTCACCTCGACCCCGAGTGGTGCGGTGAACGACATCGTGCCGTTCAACCCCAAGCATGTGGTGATGGAGGTCTACGGACCGCCGGGCACCGTCGCCACCGTCACCTACCTGGACGTCAATGCCCAACCGCAGCGTGCCGACTCCGTCACGCTGCCGTGGACGTACGACACGACCACCACGCAGCCCGCGGTGTTCGTCAACCTTCAGGCCCAAGGCGACAGCGACTCGATCGGCTGCCGCATCACCATCGATGACGCCGTCAAGGACGAGAGAACGGTGAACACCGTGCACGCCTTCACCTACTGTCTGGACAAATCCGGATGAGCGCCAACCGCGTTCCCGACTTCATCCGCCGGTACTCGGTGCTGATCGCGTTCTTCTGGCTGGGCCTGGCCGTCGTCACGAACGTCTTTGTGCCGCAACTGGAGACTGTCGCCGAGTCGCACAACGTGTCGCTGAGTCCGACGGACGCCCCGTCGCTGCAGGCGGCGAAGCGGATCGGCAAGGTCTTCCAGGAGTTCGACTCCGACAGTTCGGCCATGATCGTCCTGGAGGGTGACAAGCCGCTGGGGGCGGACGCACACCACTACTACGACGGTCTGATCGACAAGCTCACCGCCGACACCAAGCACGTCCAGCATGTGCAGAACTTCTGGGGTGACCCGCTGACGGCGGCCGGATCGCAGAGCGCCGACGGCAAGGCCGCGCTGGTGCAGGTGTATCTCGCCGGCAATCAGGGTGAATCGCTGGCCAACGAGTCCGTCGACTCCGTTCGCAAGATCATCGAGAACACCCCGCCGCCAGCAGGTTTGAAGGTCTATCTCACCGGTGCCGCGCCGCTGATCACCGACCAGTTCGAGGTGGGCCGCCACGGGACGCTGAAGACCACCCTGATCACCATCGGCGTGATCATGGTGATGCTGTTCTCGCTGTACCGCCGGATCACGACGGTGATCATGGTGATCTTCACGGTGATGATGGAGCTGACGGCCTCTCGCGGCGTCGTCGCGTCGCTGGCCAACGCCGGCATCATCGAGCTGTCGACGTACTCGACAAACCTGTTGACACTGTTGGTCATTGCCGCGGGCACCGACTACGCGATCTTCCTGCTGGGCCGGTTCCACGAAGCCAGATACGCCGGGCAGGACCGCGTCGAGGCGTACCACACCATGTATCACGGCACGTCACACATCATCCTGGGATCGGGCCTGACCATCGCGGGTGCGGTGTTCTGCCTGACGTTCACCCGGCTGCCGTACTTCGAGAGCCTCGGAATCCCGGCCGGCACAGGCGTTCTCGTCGCCGTGGTCGCCGCGCTGACGCTCGCGCCCGCGCTCCTGTGCATCGGCCGGCACTTCGGCCTCTTCGAACCCGTGCGCCAGTTGCAGACCCAGGGCTGGCGGCGCATCGGTACCGCCATCGTGCGCTGGCCCGGCCCCATCCTGGTGGTGACCATCGCGGTGGCCCTCATCGGCCTGATCGCCCTGCCCGGCTACAAGACGAGTTACGACACCCGTCCGTACATGCCGGCCGACGCGCCCGCCAACATCGGCTACGCCGCTGCCGAACGGCACTTCTCCCAGGCCCGGCTCAATCCCGAATTGCTGATGATCGAAGCCGACCACGATCTGCGGAACTCCACCGACATGATCCTGCTCGAGCGCGTCGCGAAGGCGGTCTTCCACACCGACGGCATCGCGCAGGTGCAGTCGATCACCCGGCCGCTGGGGACGCCGCTGGACCATTCGTCGATACCGTTCCTGATCAGCGCCGGAAACGCCGGCCAGATCAACAACCTGCCGTTCCAGCAGGCGCGTAGCGGTGACCTGCTGAAGCAGGTCGAGGTGATCAACAAGTCGATCGACATTCTGCGGCAACAGTATGCGCTGCAACAGCAGTCGAGCGGTATCACCCACGAGCAGGCCACGGCATTCCAGCAGACGGTCGCGACCGCCCAGGATCTACGAGACAAGATCGCGAACTTCGACGATTTCTTCCGTCCGTTGCGCAACTACTTCTACTGGGAGCCGCACTGCTACGACATCCCGGTGTGCGCTGCCCTGCGGTCCATCTTCGACGCGCTCGACGGCATCGACGAGCTGACCGATCAGCTGAACGACGTCGCGGGGAGCATCGCCAAACTCGATGCGCTGCAACCGAAGTTGCTCGCGCTGATCCCGCCGCAGATCGCCAGTCAGGAGACCAACCGCGAGCTGACGATGACGAATTACGCCACGAACAAGGGTCTCAACGACCAGGCTGCCGCATCGCTGCAGAACGCCACCGCGCTGGGCCAGGCGTACGACGCGTCGAAGACCGACGACTCCTTCTATCTACCGCCCGAGGCGTTCACCAATCCCGAGTTCCAGCGCGGTATGAAGCTGTTCATGTCCCCGGACGGCAAGGCCGCCCGGATGATCATCACGCACGACGGTGATCCCGCGACGCCGGAGGGTATTTCGCACATCGCCGCCATCCGGCACGCCGCGCAACAAGCGGTCAAGGGCACACCGTTGGGCGGGTCGAAGATCTATCTCGCCGGAACCGCGGCCACCTACAAGGACATTCAGGACGGCGCCAAATATGACCTCATGATCGCCGGCATCGCGGCCCTGAGTCTGATCCTGCTGGTGATGATGTTCATCACCCGAAGCATCGTCGCGGCCGTCATCATCGTCGGTACCGTGGCGCTGTCGTTGGGCGCCTCGTTCGGGCTCTCTGTGCTGATCTGGCAGGACATCTTCGGTATCGAGCTGTACTGGATCGTGTTGGCGCTGGCCGTCATTCTGCTGTTGGCTGTGGGATCGGACTACAACCTGCTGCTGGTCTCGCGGTTCAAGGAGGAGATTCACGCCGGCATCAACACCGGCATCATCCGCGCGATGGCCGGCTCGGGCGCGGTGGTGACCTCGGCCGGGTTGGTGTTCGCCGCGACCATGGCGTCCTTCGTGTTCGCCGACCTGCGGGTCCTCGGTCAGATCGGGACGACCATTGCCCTCGGTCTGCTGTTCGACACCTTGATCGTGCGGTCGTTCATGACACCGGCCATCGCGGCGCTGCTCGGACGGTGGTTCTGGTGGCCGCTCAAGGTGCGGCCACGCCCGGCCAGCCAGATGTTGCAGCCCTACGGATCTCGCCAGTCCGTGCGTCAACTGCTGCTGTGGGAGGACGGCGATCCCGCGGTCGCGGGATCGGGTGCAGGTGCGCGACGGCACGGAGGAGACGCATGACGGGCATTGAGCTGTGGGGCGGTCTGACGATCCTTGCCGGGTTGATGGCACTGATCCTGCTGGTGTGTGTCTTCGTGTACATCCGCGGCTTGGAGCGGCGGCCACCCGCCGCCCTGGGTGAACAGGTGGGCGCCCACAAAGCCGTATTGGCCAAAGTGCGCCAAGGCCAACCGATGTCGCAGGACGAGATCGACTACGCGAAGGAACTGGTGTCCGACGCCGGCTCGCCGCTCGCCTACGCGATACCCGCGCTGCTGTTCACCATGGGCTTCTTCTACGTGGTCGGCTGCATGTACGAACTCCAGGTCCACGGCGGCCACCCCTCGTTCCGCACCTTCGTCGGCGGCATCCCGATGCTGACGTCGCTCAACATCTTCGGTCAATTGCACCGGGTGGCACGACTGAAGAAGCGCGTGCCTTAGTTACCGGTTACCGAACGCTTTTGCCGCCAGATCGATGTGGGCCGAGGCCGCGAGAATCTGGCTGCGGTTCTCGACATGCAGTGCGGCCTGCAAGCTGGGGGCCTCGAGGTTGGCCCACAGCACCTGTTTGGTCGACTCGACACCGAATTTTCCGTAGCCGCACAGGGTTTCGGCGATGGCCAGGGCATCGGCGACGACGTCGTCCGCGGACAGTCGTGAGACCAGCCCAAGGCGCAGCGCCTCGTCGGCCTCGACCGTCCGGGCCGTGAGGATCAGATCGAACGCCTGACCGGCGCCGACGATCCGGGGGAGGGTGTAGCTCACCCCGATGTCGCAGCCGCCGATGCCCAGCTTGATGAACTGGGTGCAGAACCGTGCGCCGGGTCCCGCGATCCGGATGTCGGCGGCCAGCGCGATGGCGAAACCGCCGCCGTATGCCGGCCCGTTGACCGCGGCGATCACCGGCTGGCGCAGACTCTGGATCCGCGTGGTCAGCTCGGCGATACGTTCCTGCCAGCGCATGCCCGAGCGTGGAAATTCCAGTCCGCCACCGGCTTCCGGCGGGTTGGGGTCGGAAAGGTCCAGGCCGGAACAGAATCCGCGGCCGGCGCCGGTGAGTACGACGACACGGCACTCGTTGTTCCGGTGGATCTCCTCGAGGGTGCTGTGCAGGCCTCGACGAGTTCGAGGTTCAGCGCATTGAGTTTGTCCGGCCGGTCCAGCGTGAGGACGGCGATATCGGGGCGAGGATAGGCGAGCGACAGCGTTGTCATGCGCCTGACGTTAGCCGCTGTGCCACCCGGCCACGCCGACGGCGATCATGCGCAGCTGCTTGCGTGCGGTCCGTTTGACGTCGTCCAGGGCCTTGGCGTCGTTGGCGTCGTCGATGGATTCGGCGGTGGTCATCATCGTGTTGACGAAGAGTCCGGCCACGATGTTCAGGTCCTCGGCGCTCCAGGTGGTGAGCCCCGGCAGCCGGCCGAGGTCGATCGCGAGCTCCGAGGTGATCAACCGGATTTCCGTGCGAATCGCGTAGCGCAGCGCGGTGACGCCGCTGTTGCGTTCGCGGCTGATGAAGCGCCAGTGCTCGGGGCGTTCGGCGACGCTGTTGAACAGGATGTCGACCGAGGACTCGATGATGCGCTTGGGATCGAGTTGGCCGGCGCGGGCGCCACGAAGCATCTCCCGCAGGGCGCGGAACGACTCGTCGATCAGGACCAGGCCGAGGGCGTCCATGGTTTCGAAGTGCCGATAGAAGGCTGCCGGCACGATGCCGGCCTCGCGGGTGACCTCACGCAGGCTGAGCGCGCTGAAACTGTCCTCGTCGAGCAGCTTGAGGGCGGCCGCGATGATGGCGCGGCGGGTGGCTTCCTTGCGCTCTTCGCGAGAGAGGTTGTCCTGGACGCGGGAGCTTGATGAGCGGCTGGACCTCCGGTCGCGTGAACCAGGGGTACGACTGTTCACCGAACAAAGTTTACACAGCGCACCGAAACCGCAGATCGATACAGATGTGTATGAGTTATCGATACGGGTGTTCACCCTGTGATCCGGGCAACAACCTGCACTTTAAGTCTTGACGCGAACGGTTGGAGTCGGCCACTGTGTACATATGTTCACCGAAACTTTGAGCCGCCGGGTACGGCGCTCCGCCCTGGTTGGCATCCTCACCGGCCCGCATGGCGTGGACCGGTACACCGAGGTTTTCGACCGCACCTGGACTGTCAACGATGCCCGCGCCAAGGTCGTCGCGGTCCGTCGGCAGACGCCGCGCAGCGTCACCCTGACCCTGCAGCCCAACGACGCCTGGCAGGGCTTCAAAGCCGGCCAGCACATCAACCTGACCGTCGAGATCGACGGCCGTCGCCGCACCCGGTGCTACTCGCCGGCCAACTCCGAGGGCAGCCCGGTCATCGAACTGACCGTCGGCCTGCACGACGGCGGCCTGGTCTCCACCCACCTGTTCGAGCACGCCGAGCCCGGCATGGTCGTCCACCTCGACTCCGTCGGTGGTGACTTCGTCCTGCCCGAGCAGCGCCCCCGGCGCATCCTGCTGGTCTCCGGCGGCAGCGGCATCACCCCGGTGCTGTCCATGCTGCGCACCCTGCGTGAGGAGAACTTCGACGGTGAGGTGGCCTTCATCCACTACGCCCGCAACCCCGAAGAGGCCGCGTACGCCACCGAGCTGGCCGCAACGCCCGGCGTGAAGGTGCTGCACAGCTACACCCGGTCCAACCGCGGCGACCTCAGCGGCCACTTCGGCCCGGACCACCTGGCCGCCGCCATGCCCAACCCCGATGCGGTGTTCGTCTGCGGCCCGCCGGCGCTGGTCGACGCGGTCAAGGACCTGCTGCCGGGCGCGCAGTCCGAGAGCTTCGTGCCCCCGGTCATCGCGGTCCCGACCGAAGCCTCCGGAGGCAGCGTCGCCTTCACCGAGAGCAAGGTCGACGTCGTCGACGACGGTCGCTCGATCCTCGAGCAGGCCGAGGCCGCCGGCCTCAACCCGACCAACGGATGCCGCATGGGCATCTGCCACACCTGCACGCGCAAGAAGATCAGCGGCCCGGTGAAGAACCTGATCACCGGCGCCGTCTCGACAACCCCTGACGAAAACATCGAAATCTGTGTGACCGCCCCGTGCGGCGACGTCCAGATCGACCTCTAAACCACCCCACACACTCAAAGGAGACGAACCATGGCTCAACGTCCCGCCCCCATGACCGCCGAGCAGTTCGACGAATTCGGCCGCGCGCTCGACGCCATCCGCGAACGCCACCTCGCCGACCTCGGTGACCGCGACTCCGACTACATCCGCAACATCATCGCCATGCAGCGCAAGCTGGAGGTCGGTGGCCGCGCCCTGCTGTTCCTGCCGCCGGCCTGGCCCATCGGCACCGTGATGCTCGGCCTGTCGAAAATCCTGGACAACATGGAGATCGGCCACAACGTCATGCACGGCCAGTACGACTGGATGGGTGACCCGGCGCTGCGCGGCCAGAACTTCGAATGGGATTCGGCCTGCCCGTCCAACCAGTGGCGGCACTCGCACAACTACATGCACCACACCTACACCAACATCGTCGACATGGACCGCGACATCGGTTACGGCATCCTGCGCATGAGCGAGGACCAGAAGTGGAGCCCGTACTTCCTGGGCAACCCGGTGTACGCCTTCCTGCTGATGGTGTTCTTCCAGTACGGCGTCGCGCTGCACGAGCTGGAGGCCGAGCGCATCCGCACCGGTGAAATCCGCCTGCGCGACAAGAAGGACATGCTGCGCGAGATGTGGGCGAAAGTCCGTAAGCAGACCATCAAGGACTACGTGGCGTTCCCGCTGCTGGCCGGGCCGTTCCTGCCGTTCGTGTTCGCCGGCAACATGACCGCGAACCTGATGCGCAACGTGTGGTCGTACGTGATCATCTTCTGCGGCCACTTCCCCGAGGGCACGCACGAGTTCACCATCGAGGAGACCAAGAGCGAGACCCGCGGCCAGTGGTACTACCGCCAGCTGCTGGGTTCGGCGAACCTGTCCGGCGGCAAGTGGTTCCACATCTTCAGCGGCAACCTGTCGTTCCAGATCGAGCACCACCTGTTCCCCGACATCCCGGCGCACCGCTACGCGGAAATCTCGCCCGAGGTCAAGGCACTGTGCGAGAAGTACGACCTGCCCTACAACACCGGCCCGATCCACAAGCAGTTCTTCTCGGTGGTCAAGAAGATCTGCCGCCTGGCCCTGCCGGACTCATGGCTGACAAAGCGGGCACCAGAAGGTGATCCGGTCACGGAGGTTGTTGAGGTCGCCGACGACGTCGAGGTTCTGGTGCCGGTTCCGGTCGCCTGATTCGATCAGCGTCCCGCACCTGCGACACGCCTGCCCGGCCCGGCCGTAAACCCAGAGTTGACGGCCGGGCCGGGTATCGCCCGTTGTAGTCCTGCTCCATCGGTTTCTGTTCAGCCACAACATGTCCCGGGCCCGCTGCGCCAGCCGCAGCGGGTCTTTCACTGTGCTGACCGGGGCGGTCGGGCGGCGGCCGACGATGAAACACAGCTCATTGGCGTAGACGTTGCCGACGCCGGCGAGGTTGCGTTGGTCGAGTAGTGCTTCATGCAGTGGCCGGTCGGGGTCCTGGGTGAGGTTCTGGGCAGCCCGGTGTGGATCCCAGTCCGGGCCGAGCAGATCCGGGCCGAGGTGCTTGACGGGCTCCTCGTCGTGGTCCCGCTTGAGGACTTCCAGGATGCCGAGTTCTGAACCCACCGCTTGAATGTCCTTGGTTTCCAGGATGATTCTCGTCTTGTGGTCGGGCCGGCGGGGCCTGGTGTTGACCTGCCACTTGCCCTCCATCTTGAGATGCGAGTGGATGCTGGCTTCGGCCGTGCGGATGAACAAATGCTTGCCGCGGCTGATGACGTCCTCGACCGTCTGGCCCGTGAGGTCGACGGTGGCGAGCTTCGGGACGCGAATGTCGCAGCGCGTCAGCGTCTTTCCCTGCAGCGCCTCACGGAGGATCGCTGCGGTGTGAAAAACGGTGTCGCCTTCGGGCATCAGCGGATGTAGGCGTGGGCTCGGGTCAGCGCGCGTTCGGCGTCGTGCGCGATTTTCTGGACCAGGGGAGCGGCCAGTTCCAGCTCGTCGATCAGGTCGAGGGCCTCACCGGCCCAGATCGGCACGTAGTCCATGTCCAGCTCGGCGACCTTGGTGCGGAACTCGTTTTGTGCCTTGGGATCCGCGTCGAGCTCGGCGTCGCGGTCCTGCCACGTGTCGGTGAAGACGCTGCGCAACGTGCGCGCCGGATACTCGGCGGGCCAACGCGTTTCGACGGGCCGGGCGGCGATGTCGATGGCGCGTCCGCTCGTGGTGTCCGCCGCCTTCGCCTTGAGCATGACCTTCGACTCGGCGGCGCTGAGCAGGGACTCGTGGGTGGCCTCGAATCGGGTGCCGATCATGGCGCCCGCGGCGCCGAGCGTCAGTGCAGCGGCCAGGCCGCGGCCGTCTGCAATCCCACCGGCGGCAAGAACCGGGATGCCGTGCGCGATGTCGACGACCGCGGGGACGAACGGCAACGTCGACCGGCCGCCGTGGTGGCCCCCGGCTTCCCGGCCCTGCGCGACCAGCACCTGGACTCCGGCGTCGAGGGCCTGCTTGGCCTCATCGAGGCTGTGGACCTGGGACAGCAGCGGAATGCCGGCGTCGTGGATGGCCTTGGCGAACGGGGCGGGGTCGCCGAACGACAAGATGATGGCGGCGGGCTGCTGCGTGATCACCCAGTCGATGATCTCCTGATTGACCGCCCAGGTGAGTAGGCCGACGCCCCAGGGTTTTTCGGTGCCCTGGTTGGCCAACTGGCATTCGGTGGCGAGCATCGTGAGGTCGCCGCGGCCGCCGCCGATCAGGCCCAGCCCGCCACCCTCCGATACCGCGGCTGCCAGCCGGCCACCGGATACGTCGCCCATCGGGGCCAGGACGATCGGGTGCTCGATGCCGAACAGTTCCGTCAACGGGGTGTGCAGGGCCATGGCTTCACTCTAGGAGCCCGGCATGAATGGGTCCGGCGGCCGCGGAAGTTGACCTTGCCCCCGGCGGCAATGTTTACCCTCTCGATTGAGGACATTGACCATGCAGATTTCCGAGCTGGCCAGGCGGACGGGCGCGTCGACCAAGGCCGTGCGGTACTACGAGGACCTCGGCCTGCTGGCGCCGTCGCGCCTGGCCAACGGCTACCGGGACTACTCCGAAGAGGATGTGCAGATCGTCAGCGAGGTGCGTGCTCTCGCCGCGGTCGGCATCGCCCCGTCGAAGGCCGGACCGTTCATCGACTGCCTTCGTCATGGCCACGAACACAGCGACGAGTGTCCCGAGTCGCTCGTGGCGTATCGGGACAGCATCGCCGTCCTCGACGAGACCATCGCGTCGCTGACGCGGCGCCGACACGACCTCGCGGCGCGGCTCGACGCCGCCGCATGCCGAGCATTCGACAAGAAGGACGAACCGTTGACAGATTTCACGACGCTCCCCGCCGGCCTGCCTGTCCCCGAAAACGACGGTGCCGCCGATCATCTCGTCGGCCTGGAGGTCCCCGACATCACGCTGAGGTCGAGCGGCGGTGGGGAAGTCCAGCTGCGGCAGCTGCCGGCGGGGCGGACGATCGTGTATCTGTATCCACTGACCGGCCGTCCCGGTGCTGACCTCCCCGCGGGCTGGGATGCGATTCCCGGGGCCCGAGGGTGTTCCACCGAGGCATGCGACTTCCGTGACCACTTCGCCGAGCTGAAAGCCGCTGGGGCGAGCCAGGTCTGGGGAATGTCCAGCCAGGACGTCGACTATCAGGCGGAAGTGGTGCGGCGGCTGCGGCTGCCGTTCCACATGCTGTCCGACGAGACGTTCGTTCTGGCCGACGCACTGCGGCTCCCGACGTTCGCTGCCGACGGGCATCCGCGCCTCTACACCCGACTCACCATGGTGATCTGCGACGGCCGGATCGAGCACGTCTTCTACCCGATCTTCCCGCCGAACACGCACGCGCAGCAGGTGCTGGACTGGTTGCGCGCGCACCCGGCCTAGCGTCTGCTGCTCGCGCGGCCCTGGCGGATCGCCCTCTGGCGGAGCGTCGTCAGCGGTACGCTCGGCTCGACATCGAGCGGGAGACGGTTGATGACAGAAGCATTTGTGCTTGGTGGTGTCCGCACTCCGTTTGCGCGGTACGGCAGCTCGCTGTCCCACATCCGCACCGATGACCTCCTCGGCATGACGATGAAGGGCGCGTGCGAACGCGTCGGCGTCGAACTCGGCGCCATCGAGGACGTCGTCGCCGGTTGTGTGAACCCTGCCCACGAGGGGATGGGTGACGTCGCCCGCTGGGCGGCGCTCGCCGCCGGATTCCCGGACACCGTGGCCGGGACGACCATCAACCGGTTCTGCGGGTCGTCGCTGAGTGCCACGATCAACGTCGCACACGCGATCCGGGCCGGCGATCTCGGCGTGGGGATGGCCTGCGGCGTCGAGTCGATGTCGCGATCGGGCTGGGCCTACATGAAAGGCGACGCACCGTTCGCGCCGCGCGGGCCGGTCATCCTGCTCGACACCATGTGGGCCGGTGCCGGCGGCCCGCCCAACCCGGCGCTGCTGGCGCGCAACGCCTACATCAGCATGATCGAGACCGCGCAGAAGGTGGCTGATCGCTACGGTCTGACGCGCGAGGAGATCGACGCCTTCGCGCTGCGCACACAGCGAAATGCCAAGGCGGCCCGCGATTCCGGGCGCCTGGCCAAGGAGATCATGCCGGTCGAGATCGCCGCGACGAAGAAGTCGCCGGCGCGGCTGTTCGAGCACGACGAATTCATCCGCGACGAGACCACGGCCGAGCAACTGGCGGCGCTGCGCCCGCAGCCGGGTACGACCCAGATGACCGCGGCCAATTCGACGCCGCTCACCGATGGCGCCAGCGCTCTGGTGCTGGCGTCGGGGGAGCGCGCGGCGGAACTCGGCGTCGAGCCGTTGGCGCGGGTGGTGTCCTCGGCGGTGTACGGGATCGACCCGCTGTTCATGGGGCTGGCACCGGCGTGGGCCCTGCCCCTGGCCATCAAACGTGCCGGTCTGACTCCTGAGCAGATCGATGTCTGGGAGGTCCACGAAGCGTTCAGCGCGCAGGCCCTCGGGGTGTTGCGGGAGCTGCCCAATCAGCTCGACGGATTCGTCGTGCCCGACGAGAAGCTCACGCCCAACGGGGGCGCCGTGGCGATCGGCCACCCGTTCGGCGCCACCGGTGCCCGGTATGTCCTGACCCTGGCCACCGAACTGCGCGAGCGCAATGCCCGCTACGGAGCCATCGGCGTCTGCGTCGGATCGGGTCAAGGCGTTGCCATTGTGCTCGAAAATCCCTCTGTTGCTTGAGGAGTAGGCGAGCGGCTGGGTGCGATTTTTTGTCGTACCCTTCTGCTTTGATGGTGTCATGTCCAGCAGCGCAACGGCTTTCGATGTTGAGTCGTCGCCGTGTGAGCGGATGGATGCGTACTTCGCGGAGATCGGTGAGCTGACCGGTCAGCGCAACGCGATCGACGCGCGGCTGGTGCAGATTGCCGCCGAGATCGACCGGGACGGGCTCTGGGGTGCCACCGGTGCCCGGTCGATGGCGTCGCTGATGGCATGGAAAACCGGTGTGTCGCCGCGTAATGCGGAAGTGATGGTGGCGGTGGCGCACCGGTTGGAGGAATTCCCGCGCTGCGTGGAGGCGATGCGGGCGGGTCTGTTGTCGCTGGATCAGGTCGGGGTGGTCGCCGAACACGCGGCCGACGGTTCTGATGAGCACTACGCGCAGTTCGCCGAGAGCGCCACGGTCACGCAGTTGCGCACTGCGGTGAGACTGGAGCCGCGGCCGGAGCCGGAGCCCGAAGCCGGAACCGGAGCGGTCGATCGCCAAGACCAGCCACGACGACGGCTCGGTCACCTACAAGATTCGGCTGTCGAAGCTGGAGGCGGCGAAGTTCGATGCGGCGCTGGCGTCGCATCAGGATGCGTTGGTCGCGGACTGGAAACGCGACCACGAAGACCCCGAAGGGCAAGTGTCGGAGCAGGCACCGCCGTTCCCGAACCAGGTGGATGCGTTCATGAGCGTGGTCGAGGCCGGCTGGGACGCCGACGTGGCACGGCGGCCGCATGGGCAGCGCACCACCGTCGTCGTGCATGCGGACCTCGAACAGCGCACGGCCGCCTTGCATCTGGGGTCGGTGCTCACCGACGACGAGCGCCGGCTTTTGTTGTGCGATGCGACGTGCGAGGTGTGGCTCGAGAAGCACGGGCAGCCGTTCGGGGCCGGCCGGTCGACCCGCACCATCAGCCGCCGGCTGCGCCTTGCGCTGGAGCACCGCGACCGGTGCTGCCGGGTACCGGGGTGCGGGGCCACCCGCGGCTTGCACGCCCATCACATCATTCACTGGGAGAACGGCGGGGAAACCGAGCTGCACAACCTGGTGCTGGTGTGCCCGTACCACCATCGGCTGCATCACCAGCGGGTCATCACGATCACCGGGCCGGCCGATCGGCTGGTCGTCACCGATGCCGCGGGCCGACAACTCGACGGCGGATCCCTGGCGCGGACACCCACCACGGCCCGCCCTGCTGTGCCGCCCTGCCCCGGACCGACCGGGGAGCGCGCCCAATGGTGGTGGTACCAACCCTTCGAACCACCACCCACACCCTCGACCAACTAGGGCAGCAGCGGCAGCCGCCACAGCGGTGCGCCGGGTTCGAGGAACCACAGCCGCGTCGCGGTCAGACGCAGAATCCGGATGGCGCCGGTCATCATGAGCACCGCCAGCGGGAGTTCGATCAAGACCGCGGTGACCAACGGCACTGTCGAGTCGTGGCCGAAATCGGACGTCATGACGTCGAACCAGGCATCACAGACCAACAGCACCCCGGTCGTGAACGCGGTGAGCAGCACGAGTTGACGACGCAACCAGCCCAGCACCGCGGTCGTGGCCATGAACGCGACGAGGAGACCGTCGAAACCGATCCAGGTCGCGGGCCAGTTGTGCGCCGTGTAGTTGTCCGGAAGCGTGAATCCGAGGTAGACGACCCACGGGATCAGCACGATGCAGCTGCCGGTCATCACCGTCAGCCGGATGCGCCGCATTCGCCTCGCCATCGCAGGCGGGAACACTTCATCCAGTGGACGCTGCAAGCGCATGATCAGGTCGTGCCGCTGCGCCGGCGTCATCGCGGCGATGGCGGCGTCTGACAACCCACTTTCCATGCGGTCGATACTGCCGAACCTCTCGTCGGAGGCCTAGCGCAGCCGCAGCCCCCGCGGCGTTCGGGAGAAACCGGCGTCGGCAAGCGCGGCGTGGACCTCGGCCTGCGCCGCGTCGGGGGTAGGGGCCAATACCGGCTCCCCGTCGACCTTCTCGATCAACAGCGACTGCAGCCGACCGGTGCTCACCAGCTCCGCCAGCGCACCGGCCGCCGCGCGTTGTTGTTCCGGGGTGGCGCCGAACGACAACAACGATTTTCCGCCGCGCTCCAGGAACCACACCAACTCGCCGTCGACCAACGCGACCAGCGCGCCCGCCTTGCGGCCCGGCCGGTGGCCGGCTGCCTCGGGCCAGGGGAGCGCGACGCCGTAGGGATTTCCCGGGTCAGTGGCGGCGAGCACGATGGCGGTGTAGTCGGGGCTGCTCTGGTCGACGTTGTCGAGATAGTTGCGCAGCCGGTCCACCGTCGAGGCCACCGCGAACTGTGCACCACCGAGGGATTCGATGAAATACCCGCGCTGGCAGCGTCCGGCCTCCTCGAAAGCGGTCAGCACTTTGTAGAGGGTGGCGAACCCGCCGGGCAGACCGTCGGCCGCGCCACGCGTGACGACGCCATAGCGGTTGAGGAGCAGCTCGGCCTGAAAGTGTGCCCGTGTCGTGGATTCCGGCTCAGCGGGTGGCAGGGCCGACCACCGGCCGGCAACAGTCGGATCGACGGTGCGGGCCTGCGGCCGGGCGACGCTGTACCGGCTGAGCCGGGGCGGACGCTGCTGCCGCTGCCGGTGCGATCCACCGGGTTTGCGTCCCGCGTTGCCGAGGAGCGCCCGTACCGGCGCGAAGGTATCGCCGGTGACCCAGCCGGCCCAGATCAGTTCCCACAGCGCCTGTTTCGCATCGGTGCTGTCCTCTGCGGCCAGCTGCCGGAAGAAGTAGCCGCCGCCGTTGCTCAGCGTGTCCAGCAGCTCGCGGTGCGCGTCGGTGAACTCGATCTCGGTGCCCGGCGCCAGTGACAGCGGCGCGGTGTCGGCTCGATGGAAGACGACCCAGCCGTCGTTGGCGCCGATCTGGCCGGCGCCCGACCAGGTGACCTCACCGGAGGCCAGCAGTTCGTCGAGCATCGCCGGCTGATAGTCCGACACCCGCTGGCCGAACACGAGCGGCTCGACCGCGGACGCCGGAATCGGCACGCCCGCAAGCTGTTCGATGACCGACGCCAGGCCGTCGATGCCGCGGGCATCACCGAACTGCTGCCAGGCCGGCAGAAACCGGGCGTACGCGGCCGTGCTCACGGGTTCGATCTGGGCCCGCAGCGCGGCCAGCGACCGGCGCCGCAGAATCTTCAGCACCGTGGCGTCACACCACTGCTGGTCGACGCCGTCCGGCAGATCGGTGAACTCACCGCGAATGAGCTTGCCGTCCAGCACCATCCGACTCAGGGCATCGGCGGTCACCCGGTGGCCGAGGCCGAACCGGGCGGCGGCCTGCGTCGTCGTGAACGGCCCGTTGGTCCTGGCGTAGCGGCCGAGCAGTTCACCCAGCGGGTCGGTCACGGTGGCGGTGAAACTGGCCGGCACGCCGACCGGCACCGCGACACCGAGGCCGTCGCGCAACAGGCCCATGTCTTCGACGGCGGCCCACCAGCTCTGGCCGGCGAACGTCACCGAGACGGCGCGTTTGGCAGCTTGCAAGGTGGCGCACCAGGCCTCGACATCGCTTGCGGTGCAACGCTGCCGGAGTTCCTCGGTGGTGAGCGGCCCGAGCAGCCGCAGGAGGTCGGCGATGCCTTCGGCGTCGCGCGCGGCCCGGTCTTCGGTCAGATGTTGCAGTTGCCGGATGGTGGCGGTGACCACGTCCGGGTCGAGCAGTTCCCGCAGCTCGACGCGGCCCAGAAGCTCGGCCAACAGGGTGGCGTCCAACGACAGTGCGGCAGCCCGGCGTTCGGCGAGGGGGCTGTCGCCCTCGTACATGAACGCGCCGACGTAACCGAACAGCAGCGATGCGGCGAACGGCGACGGCGTGGCGGTCTGCACGTCGAGCACCCGGATGCGGCGTTGTGCGACGCGGCGCATCAACTCGATGAGCATCGGCACGTCGTAGACGTCCTGCAGGCATTCCCGCACCGTCTCCAGCACGATCGGGAAATCCGGGTACTTGCGGGCGATGTCGAGCAGCTGCGCGGCGCGCTGCCGCTGATGCCACAGCGGCGACCGCTTGCCGGGATGGCGCCGCGGGAGCAGCAGCGCCCGTGCCGCGCATTCGCGGAAACGCGACGCGAACAGTGCCGACCCGCCGACCTCAGCGGTGACGATGGGCTCGATCTCGTCGGCCTCGAAGACGAAAATGTCTGCGCCGGGCGGGTTTTCCCCGGTATCGGGCAGCCGCAGCACGATGCCGTCGTCGGATGCGGTGGGCTTCTCGTCGATGCCGTACCGCTCCATGATGCGTCGGCCGACCGCCAGCGCCAGCGGCCCGTGCACCCGCAGCCCGTAGGGGGAGTGCAGAACGATCCGCCAGTCGCCGAGCTCGTCGCGGAACCGTTCCACCACGAACGTGGTGTCGGTGGGCACCGTACCGGTGGCCTGCCGCTGTTCGTCGAGCAGCTGCCACAGGTTGTCGGTGGCGTAGCCGTTGAAACCCATTGTGCTGCAGTAGTCGTCGAACTCGGTGCGCGGCAGTCCGGCGAGCTTCCCGGTGAAGGCGCCGATCGCCGCACCCAGCTCGGCGGGGCGGCCGACGGCGTCGCCGCGCCAGAACGGCAACCGCGCGGGCTGGCCGGGCGCGGGCAGCACCAGCACCCGGTCGTGGGTGATCTCGGTGATCCGCCAGCTGGTGGCGCCCAGGGAGATGACGTCGCCGGGCCGTGACTCGTAGACCATCTCCTCATCGAGTTCACCTACCCGCGAGTGCTTTTCGTCACCCGTGGCCAGGTAGACGGTGAACATGCCGCGGTCCGGGATCGCCCCGCCGGACGTGACCGCCAGCCGTTGCGCGCCCGGCCGGGCGGTCAGGGTGCCGGTGTCGCGGTCGTAGACCAGACGCGGCCGCAGCTCGGCGAATTCGGTGGACGGGTACTTGCCGGCCAGTAGGTCGAGCGTCGCTTCGAAGGCGGTGCGCGGCAGGGCGGCGAACGGTGCACTGCGGCGGACGGCCTCGAACCAGCGGTCGGCGTCGAGGGGCTCGAGAGCCGCCGCCGCGACGGTGTGCTGGGCCAGCACGTCGAGGGGATTGGTGGGCACCTGCAGGGTCTCGATCTCGCCCGCGCGCATCCGCTGCACGGTGACGGCGCAGTCGATCAGGTCGGTGCGGTGCTTGGGCAGCAGCACACCCTCGGAGGTTTCACCGACCTGGTGGCCGGCGCGGCCGATGCGCTGCAGACCACTGGCCACCGAAGGCGGCGCCTCGACCTGGATGACCAGGTCGACGGCGCCCATGTCGATACCGAGTTCCAGGCTGGACGTGGCGACGACGGCTTTGAGCCGGCCGCTCTTGAGATCCTCTTCGACCTGCGCCCGGGCCTCCTTGCTGACCGAGCCGTGGTGAGCCTTGGCCAGCAGGCTCGGCGCGCCGAAGGTCTGCCCGCTGCCCATGAGGTTGGCGGGCGCGCCGCCACCGACCTGCGGGTTGCGTTCATTGGGCAGTTCGATGCCCGAGCGGGCCGCGTGAATCTCGTTGAGCCGCGCGGTGAGCCGTTCGGCCAGGCGCCGGGAGTTGGCAAACACCAGCGACGAATTGTGCGACTCGATCAGGTCGACGATGCGTTCCTCGACATCGGGCCAGATGGTGCCGCCGTCGAGGTTGGCCATGTCCGGTACCGGTACTTCGACGCTCAGGTCGAAGGTCTTGGCGGCCGGCGGTTTGACGATGCTGGTGGGGGCCGCTCCCGACAGGAACCGGGCGACCTCCTCGGGTGGCTTGACGGTCGCGGACAGGCCGATCCGCTGGGCCGGCTTGTCGAGCAGCTCGTCGAGACGTTCCAGCGACAGGGCCAGGTGTGCGCCGCGCTTGGTGGCGGCGACGGCGTGTACCTCGTCGACGATGACGGTTCGCACCGTCGCCAGCGTCTCGCGGGCCGCCGACGTCAGCATGAGGAACAGCGACTCGGGTGTGGTGATCAGGATGTCCGGCGGTGTCGCGATCAGCTGGCGCCGCTGCGCCGGCGACGTGTCACCCGACCGCACGCCGACGGTGATCTCGGGCGCGGGTGCGCCCACGCGCTCGGCGACCCGCGTGATGCCGGTGAGCGGCGTGGACAGGTTGCGCTCGACGTCGACCGCGAGGGCCTTCAGCGGCGAGACGTAGAGGACTTTTGTGCCCTTGGCGCCGTTGGTGTTGGTGGGCTCCTGCGCCAGCTGGTCGATGGCCCAGAGGAACGCCGCCAGGGTCTTGCCGGACCCGGTCGGGGCGATGACCAGCGTGTTGTGGCCGTCGGCGATGGCCTGCCAGGCCTGCTCCTGGGCCGGGGTGGGCGTGCTGAAGGCAGCCGCGAACCACTCCCGGGTCAGGTCACTGAACCTGTCGAGTGGATTCACGTGTCCATACTGCCCGGCGGGTCTGACATGCCTGAGGGATTTGTGCACGAAAATCCGCGGTCAGCGCGGAAAATTGTGCACAAATCGCAGGTCAGAGGGTCCGCTGGTAGCGCCGCATGCCGGCGATCCAGCGGTCGTAGTCGGCGCCCTTGTGGCGGTACATCTCCAGCACCTCGGGGTGCGGGAGGACCAGGAACGTGCCGTCCTCGATGGCCTTGACCACCAGGGCGGCGACGTGATCGGGCCCGACGACGTTACCCGCGTGGGTCACGGCATTGCCGGCCACCCGGATCGCGGAATCGGGGGAGTCCGTCATGCCGCGCAGCAGTGGCGTGTCGACACCCATCGGGCAGACGCAGCTGACGCCGATGCCCTGGTCGCCGTACGTGATGGTCAGCCACTCCGCGAACCCGACGGCGGCGTGCTTGGTGACGCTGTACCCGGCCGCACCGAGCTGGGTGAGCAGGCCGGCGGCGGAGGCGACAGCGACGAAATGCCCGCCGCCGCGCTCGACCCATTCCGGCACAACGGCTTTCGCGGCCCGGATGTGCGCACGCAGGTTGATGTCGATGATGCGGTCCCAGGCAGCTTCGTCGTCGCCCAGTCCTGGTTCGCCGGTGATGCCGGCGTTGGCGACGTAGATGTCGACGGGCCCGTACGCATCGCGTGCGGCGTCGAGCAGTGTCGCGATGCCGTCGACCGACGACGCGTCCGCGCTGACGCCGACACCGCCGTAGCCCGCGGCCGTCTCGGCGGCGGCCTCGGCATTGATGTCGCCGGCCACGACCGATGCGCCCGCGGCCGCCAGCGCCGTCGCGATGGACCTGCCGATGCCCGAGCCCGCTCCGGTGACGACAGCCACCGCACCTTCGATCTTCACGGGCTCATGTCTACCTCAGCCGAACTGCACGCCTTGAGCCAGCGGCAGTTCCGAGGAGTAGTTGACGGTGTTGGTGGCCCGGCGCATGTAGGCCTTCCAGGAATCGGAACCGGATTCGCGGCCGCCGCCGGTCTGCTTCTCGCCACCGAACGCGCCGCCGATCTCCGCGCCGGAGGTGCCGATGTTGACGTTGGCGATGCCGCAGTCCGACCCGTCGGCGGCCATGAAGCGTTCGGCCTCCCGGATGTCGGTGGTGAAGATGGCCGACGAAAGGCCTTGGGGAACAGCATTGTTGAGAGCGATGGCCTCGTCGAGGGTGTCGTACGTCAGCACGTACAGGATCGGCGCGAACGTCTCCTGGTGCACGATGGCCGTCTGCCCGGGCATCCGGACCACCGCCGGCGTGACGTAGTAGGAGCTGGGGTGCAGCTGGACGCGTTCGCCACCGGTCACCTCGCCGCCTTCGGCCTGCGCCTGTTCCAGCGCGCCCACCATGTCGCGGTACGACCGCTCGTGGATCAGTGGTCCGATCAGGGTTCCCTCGGCGGACGGGTCACCGACGGGCAGGCTCTGATACGCGGTGACGATGCGCTGCACCAGCGTGTCCACCACGCTGTGGTGCGCGATGACGCGGCGCAGCGTGGTGCACCGCTGGCCTGCGGTCCCGGCAGCGGCGAACACGATGCCCCGCACCGCGAGATCGAGATCGGCCGACGGCGTGACGATGGTCGCGTTGTTGCCGCCGAGTTCCAGCAGCACCTTGCCGAACCGCTGGGCCACCCGCGGGCCGATCTCCTGACCCCTTCGCACTGATCCCGTCGCGCTCAGCAGCGCGACGCGGGGGTCGTCCACCACCTGTTCGCCGATGTCGCGGCCGCCCAGCACCAACCGGCCGACATGCGCTGGTGCTCCGACGTCGGCCGCGGCGCGCTCGAGCAGCGCCTGGCAGGCGACGGCGGTCAGCGGGGTGAGCTCGGAGGGCTTCCACACCACGGTGTCGCCGCACACCAGCGCGATGGCGGCGTTCCAGGCCCACACGGCGACGGGGAAATTGAACGCGGTGATGACGCCGACGACCCCCAGCGGATGCCAGTTCTCCATGAGCCGGTGGCCGGGCCGCTCCGAGGCGATGGTGCGCCCGTACAGCTGGCGCGAGAGACCCACCGCGAACTGGCAGACGTCGATCATCTCCTGCACTTCGCCGAGGGCCTCGGAGGTGATCTTGCCGGCCTCGATGGTCACCAGCGTGCCCAGATCGGCCTTGTGCTCGACGAGCAGCTCACCCAGCCGGGCCACGAGCGCGCCGCGTCCCGGCGCCGGGGTGGTGCGCCACGTGGAAAAGGCCTGCGCCGCTTCGGCGATCGCCGCATCCGTATCGGCGGAGGTGCTCTCCGGAATGGTGAAGAGCACTTCGCCGGTGATGGGCGTGCTGGCGTGCAAGCCGTGGTCGCCGGGCTCACCCAGCGTGACGTGGGCACCGACGGCCTGCAGCGCGGTACGCACGCGGTCGCGCAGTTGATCGGCAGTCGGGAGGAGATTCTGCACTTGCGGTTGAAGGGGAGTCATGATGCCGCTTTCTCGTAGAGGTCGTACGGGTCATGGATGTGATGGCCGATGGCACCGGCCATCCAGTCGAGGCTGTAGTCGGAGTGGTCGTCGGCGGCTGCCGGCTGCGCATCCCGGTCCAGGTTCGACCGGAAGATGCCGGCCGCGGAGGCCGGCAGGAAGTCCTCGTAGACAACGGGTTTCGTGGGGTCGCCGCCGCGGTAGTAGGCCAGGCCCTGTGTCGCCATCTCGGCGTCGGTGGCGGGAAAGTACCGGTCCCAGTTTTCCTGGTCGGCCATCGCGGCGTCGTAGCGCTCCCGGCCGGCGCGGGTCAGCGCCACTCCGCGGGCCTCGACCTCACCGAAGCGCACCCGCAGACTCCCGTCGAACACCGTGCCGTCGGGGTTGCGGAACGTGCGTGGCTCGGCCAGGGCCCGAAACGAGGTCTGCCGCAACAGGACCTGCGGTCCATCTGTGCGGGGCGGACCTTGGATCGCGTCGATCATGGTGATGCCGCGGGCCGTCATCCGCCGGTACAGCTCGTCGATGTCGAGGACGCGTGGGGTCAGATGGTTGATGTGGGTCGTGGCCACGCCGGCGATGTCCGCGGCGACGGCCGAGATCTCACTGAGCTCGTCGTACCAGGCCTTGTCGATCGGCGTGCGGGACAACGCGAAAGCGGCAGTACAGCGGCGGACGAAATCGTCGGCATCATGGTCCGGGCAGCCGTCGGCGGCGATCCGGCGGGCCTGGGCGATCAGCGCTGGGTCGAACAGCCGGCGTTGCCCGAGGAACCGCTGCACCCGGGCGCGCAGATCGGGGGAGAAGAAGCGGGCATCCTCGGTGGCCAGCATCGAGGTGAACACCCGAAACGGGTTGCGGTCCAGCTCTTCTGCGTCGATGGGACGGAACGCGGTGGAGACCACGGGCACCGGTGAGGCGGCCTCGCGCAGGTCGTAGAAGCCGACGGGGTACATGCCGAAGGCTGCGAAAAGGGCTGCGACGTCAGCGAGTTCGGCGGGGCTGCCGACTCTTATCGCGCCGTGGCGTTCGGCGGTCACGCGGTCGAGGGAACCGAGCCGGCCGTCGGTGGCGCAGTCCCGGTTCACGGCCGTGCTGACCTCGACCAGCGTGGTGTACGCCGGAACCTCGGTGCCGTACATGCGCGACAGTGCGGCGGCGAACGCGGCGCGCAGCTCCCAGGTCTGGACCGTCATGGCACGACCTGCGGGTAGTCTCCGGCCATGGCCGAAGCCGAGCAGCTAGACGATGTCGACCGAATCCTGGTGCGGGAGCTGATGGCCGACGGCCGCGCGACGCTGGCACACCTCGCGACGGCGGCGGGACTGTCGGTGTCGGCGGTGCAGTCGCGCGTGCGCAGGCTCGAATCCCGCGGAGTGATCACCGGATACACAGCGCGGATCAACCCCGAGGCCGTCGGCCACATGCTGTCGGCGTTCGTTGCGATCACCCCACTCGATCCTTCCCAACCTGATGATGCCCCGGCGCGGCTGCAACCCTTCCCCGAAATCGAGTCCTGCCATTCGGTGGCCGGCGAGGAGAGTTACGTCCTGCTGGTGCGGGTCGCCTCGGCGCGGGCGCTGGAGGGCCTGCTGCAGCGGATCCGCACGGTCGCCAACGTTCGCACGCGAAGCACCATCATCTTACAGACTTTTTACGATGATCAGGTGTCACTACCGGAATAGTTCCTGTCAGAAGGCGGGCAAGCTGTAAATATTGCGTTAGGATGGCGCCATGACCGCTGTTCTGACTTCTGGTGACGGGCTGTCGGCGGGCAGCGCCCGCGACGTGCGCGACGTGCTGGGGCGCAGCATCCTGACCGACGGCCTGGATCTCGTGCTCGATCTGGACCGGTCGGGTGGCTCGTATCTCGTCGACGCCCGTGACGGCACCCGGTACCTCGACATGTTCACGTTCTTCGCGTCGTCGGCGCTGGGGATGAACCATCCGGCGCTCACCGATGCGGCCTTCCGCGCCGAACTGGCGCAGGCGGCGGTGAACAAGCCGAGCAACTCCGACGTGTACAGCGTGCCGATGGCGCGCTTCGTGCAGACGTTCGCGCGGGTGCTCGGCGACCCGGCGCTGCCGCACCTGTTCTTCGTCGACGGTGGGGCGCTGGCCGTGGAGAACGCGCTGAAGGTGGCGTTCGATTGGAAGAGCCGCCTCAACGAGTCGCGCGGCATCGACCCGGCGCTGGGCACCCGGGTCCTGCATCTGCGCGGCGCGTTCCATGGCCGCAGTGGCTACACCATGTCGCTGACCAACACCGACCCCAACAAGGTCGCCCGGTTCCCGAAGTTCGACTGGCCGCGTATCGATGCCCCGGTGGTGACGCCGGACGTGGATATCGTTGCGCTGGAACGTGAATCGCTGCGCCAGGCCAGGGCGGCCTTCGAGGCGTACCCGCACGACATCGCCTGCTTCATCGCCGAACCGATCCAGGGTGAGGGTGGCGACCGGCACATGCGTTCCGAGTTCTTCGCCGCGATGCGGGAGTTGTGCCTCGAGTACGACGCGCTGCTGATCTTCGACGAGGTGCAGACGGGCGTCGGGATGACCGGAACCCCTTGGGCCTACCAGCAATTGGGCGTCACACCCGACGTCGTGGCGTTCGGGAAGAAGGCCCAGGTGTGTGGTGTGATGGCCGGTGGTCGCGTCGATGACGTCCCCGACAACGTCTTCCGCGTCAGTTCACGGATCAACTCCACCTGGGGCGGCAACCTGACCGACATGGTGCGGGCCCGCCGCATCCTCGAGGTCATCGAGGCCGATGGGCTGATCGACAACGCCGTGCGCATGGGCTGGTACCTAGTGGGGCAATTGCGCTGCCTGGCAAGCGAATTCCCGGCGCTGGTACTCAATCCGCGCGGGCGTGGGCTGATGTGTGCGTTCAGCATGCCGTCGGCCGCGCAGCGCGACGAGGTGATCAGGCGGCTGTGGCAGCACCACGTGATCCTGCTGGCCAGCGGCACCGACTCCGTGCGGTTCCGACCGGCGCTGACGGTGTCGCGGACCGAGATCGATGAAGCGGTTCAGGCGGTTCGGGACGTGCTAGCGGCGCTCTAGGACCTGCTGCCGGATCAGTCCGCGCAGCCGGGTCAGCTCGCTGCCGCTGACGAGGGTGCAGTCGTGCAACTCGGCCAATTTCCGTGCGGCCGGAGTGAAGTCGTTGTTGGTGACCACCATGGTGTGCGCGCAGTCCTGCATGGGTGCACCGGCGACGACCTCCTGGACGGCGCCGGGGCCGACGGGCCGGGACAGCCGCTTGCATTGGATGGCAAGGCGATTGGGCCGCGTCCCGACGATCAGGTCGACGCCCCAGTCTCCCGACAGCTCCGTCATGATGACGGGGACGCCGCAGGACCGGGCGATCCGGGCGACGTAGTCCTCGAATTCGGTGCCGGACATGTCGTGCACGGGATCTTCGTGGCGGCTCGGGGTGCGCATTCCGGTGATGACGTGCGGAACGGCGGCGAGGAGCAGCGGCACGCCGACGGCCACGCCCAGCGCCGGTTCCCAGGCCCAGCCGTGCAGATACGCCGCGCCGCCCGAGAACAGCCCGGCCGCGCCCAAGAGTTTCATCCGCACGCCAGGCATCGTAGGGCCAACCCCTGACAGGTCTTTACAGAACGGCACCTGTTTACTACCGTGCGTAGTAGAGGTGATCCGAATGACTGGTGACTCCAGGAATTGGCAACGTAACTTCGATTGGGCCGCAGTCTTTTTGGCCGTCGCGCTGCTGCTGCACGGCGCTGATCACATGCGGCGGGGCATGAACGTCGTCCCACCGGCGGTGATGGTGGGTGGCACGCTGCAGCTGATTCTCGCGGCGATCACGATCACGTTGGTGTTCAAGCGGAACCGGTGGGCACCGCTCGCGGCGGTCGGTATCGGCTACGCCGGCGCGGTGGGATTCACTGCGGCACATCTGCTTCCGAAGTGGGGATTCTTCAGCGACAGCTTCATCAATGCGCCGCCGTGGGCGCGCGTGACGGCGTTCTCGTGGGTCACCGCGATTCTGGAGATCGCGGCCAACCTGGTGTTCGGCACCATTGGCCTGATGCTGTTGCGAGAACGGCGCGCGACCGCAAGTGCAATCTGAGGGTTGCAGTCGGGGCTGACGTGTGCAACTCTGGAGTTGCACATTACGTCGCTCGAAGGGGAATCATGGACACGCTGGACATCACCCGCACCATCGACATCAACGCGCCGATCCAGCGGGTCTGGGATGCTCTGACGAAAGCCGAGCTCATCGCGCAATGGTTCGGTGACGCAGCCGAACTCGAGCCGATCCCCGGCGGTACCGGGTTCTTCGGCTGGAACGCCCACGGCAAATTCCGGGTCGTCGTCGAGAGCGCGGAGGCGCCGCACACGCTGGTCTACCGCTGGGCGCACCGTGAAGCCGACGCCGACCCGACCCCGGAAAACTCCACGGTCGTCCGCTTCGACCTCACCGAGATCGACGGCGGCACCCGGCTCGATCTGCGCGAGACGGGTTTCGAGAACCTGGCCGATCCGCAGACCGCGTACTCCGAGAACAGCGGCGGCTGGACCGCCGAACTCGACGACCTGGTGGCGTACCTGCAGGCGGCGGTGTGACCGACACCCACATGCCGGCGGTGCTGGCGGTGCTCGCCGACGAGACCCGGTGGCGCATCCTGACCGAGCTGGGCGCCGACGACCTGTCGGCGAGCGCGCTGGCCGGCCGGTTGCCCGTGAGTCGGCAGGCCATCGCCAAGCACCTGTCGGTGCTGGCCGATGCGGGGCTGGTCGAGCCCGTCAAAGTGGGGCGGGAGATTCGCTACCGGGCGCTGGGCGCCAAGCTCAGCGCCCTGGGTAGTGAGCTGGAAACCCTTGGCAGGCAATGGGATCGGCGTCTCGCCGCGATCAAGCGGATCGCCGAGGGCCCACTGGCGCCCTGAGGCCACCAGGCGCATACTGGGGTTGGCGGTGATAGTGATGCTCAGCCCGACAACCGATCGCTTCCGCGACGACGATCCCAGCGTGCATCAGGCCGCGCGATTCGGTCTGGTGATGGGGAGCGTCGGCGTCGGATTCATGGTGCTGGCGGCTGTCTGGGTCCGGCACTGCCACGGTTACGACACCGCCGCGTGCAGCATGCCGTACCGCACCGTCCTGGCGCTGGCGGGCCCGCTGTTCCTGTTCGGCAGCGGGGTGTGGGCTTTCGTGCGCACCTACCGGGCGTGGCGCGGCGACAAGGTCTGGTGGGCCTGGCAGGGCGCCGGGTGGTTCCTGTTGCTGCTGATGGCCATCGTGTTGACGATGAGCCTGCCGGTGCTGCTGTTCTGACCGAGACCGCCGAACGTGAAGAAGATGGCGAAAAATCCGTGAAAATTCGCCATCAAGTTCACGTTCGGCGCGTCAACCGAGCATCGCGGCCGCGAAGCGGCGCACTGACTCGACGCCCGTCGCGGCGGCCTCGTCGAATCCGGCCCGCGTGCGCACAGAAATCTCGCGCGTGGCCGGATCCAAGGTGATCTCGGCCAGCAGTTCGCCGGTCGTCGGCTCGCAGACCGCCCACGAATAGAGGGTGTCGGATTCCCATTGTGCCGCAAGGGTTTCCACGTGGTCGGGGGAGTGCTCACCCAAATCCGCCAGGGACGGCCGGTCATCCATCCGGTCGTCGGCGCGCAGCGCGCGCAGATACCAGGCGCCGGCATTGATCTCGATGGGTTCCACGGCACTCCTCCTCAAATGCAACTCAGGGCTGCGATCCGTGACGGATCGCAGCCCTGAGTCAGAAAACCAGCGGACTGGAAACTAGTCCTTCAGTTCGGCGATGACGGTGCCCTGCGTGATGGCGGCGCCGGCCTCGACCGACAGGCCGGTCACGGTGCCGTCCTTGTGCGCGGTCACCGGGTTCTCCATCTTCATGGCCTCGAGCACGACGATCAGATCGCCCGCGGAGACCTGCTGGCCCTCCTCGACGGCGACCTTCACGACGGTGCCCTGCATCGGCGCGGTGACCGAGTCGCCCGAGGCGGCCTTGCCGCCGGCGGCGCCACGCTTACGCGGCTTCGGCTTCTTCTTGATGACACCCGTGGCTGCGCCACCACCGCCACCACCGATGGCCAGATCGCCGGGCAGCGACACCTCGACGCGACGGCCACCGACCTCGACGACGACCTTCTGACGCGGGGCGGCGTCTTCGTCGTCCAGGGCCTCGCCACCGGTGAACGGCTCGACCGTGTTGTTCCACTCGGTCTCGATCCAGCGGGTGTGCACGTCGAACTTGTCGCCGTCACCGATGAAGGCCGGGTCGGAGACCACGGCGCGGTGGAACGGGATGACCGTGGCCAGACCCTCGACGTTGAACTCGGCCAGCGCACGACGCGAGCGGGCCAGGGCCTCGTCGCGGGTGGCGCCGGTGACGATCAGCTTGGCCAGCATCGAGTCGAACTGACCGCCGATGACCGAACCGGTCTCGACACCCGAGTCCATCCGGACACCGGGGCCGGTCGGCGCCTCGAACTTGGAGACGGGGCCGGGGGCGGGCAGGAAGCCGCGACCGGCGTCCTCGCCGTTGATCCGGAACTCGAACGAGTGGCCACGCGGGGTGGGGTCCTCGGTGATGTCCAGGGCGTCGCCGTTGGCGATCTTGAACTGCTGCAGCACCAGGTCGATGCCCGAGGTCTCCTCGGTGACCGGGTGTTCCACCTGCAGACGGGTGTTGACCTCGAGGAAGCTGATCAGGCCATCCTGGCCGACCAGGTACTCGACGGTGCCCGCACCGTAGTAGCCGGCTTCCTTGCAGATCCGCTTGGCCGACTCGTGGATCTCCTTGCGCTGCGCGTCGGACAGGAACGGCGCGGGGGCCTCCTCGACGAGCTTCTGGAAGCGGCGCTGCAGGGAGCAGTCGCGGGTACCGGCGACGACGACGTTGCCGTGCGTGTCGGCGATGACCTGAGCCTCGACGTGGCGCGGCTTGTCCAGGTAGCGCTCGACGAAGCACTCGCCACGGCCGAAGGCGGCGACGGCCTCACGGGTGGCCGAGTCGAACAGCTCGGGGATCTCCTCGAGGGTGCGGGCGACCTTCATGCCGCGGCCGCCACCACCGAAGGCGGCCTTGATGGCGATCGGCAGGCCGTGCTCCTTGGCGAACGCCAGGATCTCGTCGGCATCCTTGACCGGGTCCGGGGTACCCGGCACCAGCGGCGCGTTGGCCTTGGCGGCGATGTGGCGCGCGGTGACCTTGTCGCCCAGATCGCGGATGGACTGCGGGCTCGGCCCGATCCAGATCAGCCCGGCGTCGAGGACGGCCTGCGCGAAGTCGGCGTTCTCGGACAGGAAGCCGTAGCCCGGATGGATGGCGTTGGCGCCCGACTTGGCGGCGGCGTCCAGGATCTTGTCGAAGACGAGGTAGGACTCGGCCGAGGTCTGGCCGCCCAGGGCGAAGGCCTCGTCGGCAAGCCGCACGTGCGGCGCATCGGCGTCCGGCTCGGCGTAAACGGCGACGCTGGCCAGTCCGGCGTCCTTGGCAGCCCGGATGACCCGGACGGCAATCTCTCCACGGTTGGCGACTAGCACCTTGGAGATCTTGGAACTGGCGTGGTTGGCCACAGTGCCTCCTGACGGCGGTTCTCTAAGAAATGTCTTTAAGAATGTATCGCGTGCAGTGTAAGGCCTAACCGGCGGATCCCCACTTCGGGATACGCGGGCGCCGGGACGTTTTCTTAGAGATTGCCCAATCGACCCACTTGACCCGCGCTTTCTCACCGAACATCTGCTTGGGTGATACTGGTGCCGCACCGGACCCGCCGGGGAGCCACGAGTAAGGGGACACCGTTGTTCGTCGAGCCGCAGGCCTCAGACCCCGAATTGATCGCGCGCAAGCGGGCGGTCAACCCGAACGTCCGCATCCCACCGAAGATGCAGTGGGTGACCGACGAGGACGGCAACATCCTCAAGCACGAGCTGCCGGGCGAGACGCTGTGGCACCGGATCCGGGACACCTACGCCGCGCTGTTCTACAGCTCGATCGTCACCCACATCCCGTTCCACTTCATCCGGCTGGGCTACCTCCGGCTGTTCGGGGCGAAGATCGGCAAGGGCACCGCGATCAACCGCGGCACCAGCGTCTGGTCCATTCCGTACCTGGTGATCGGTGACCGGGTGTCCATCGGCTTCCGCTGCCTGCTGGACGCGCGCGCGGGCATCGCGATCGGCAACGACGTCGTCATCGCCAGCGACACGCACATCATCGCCGGCGGGCACGACATCAATCACCCGAACTTCGTGCCGGCACCCAACCCGCCGGACCCCATCGTGATCGACGACCACGTGTGGATTGCGACGCGCGCCATGATCCTGCCGTGCCTGCTCGGCCGGGGCGCTGTGGTGGCCGCACACACCGTCGTCAACAAAGAGGTGCCGCCGTTCGGCATCGTCGGCGGTGTGCCCGGCAAGATCATCGGCCAGCGCAACCCGGACGCGCTGCACTACAGCGGCAAGTTCAAGCTGCCGTTCTTCTGAGCCGTACCCGGGCGGACTATGCCGCTTCGCGCAGGCGGCGCTTGATGCGGGTCAGCATCGCCGACATGCCCCGCAGTCGCAGCGGGCTGATCAGCTTGGCCAGCCCGAGGTCGGCGTAGAAATCGTCGGGCACCGCCAGGATGTCGGCCGCCGGCAGGCCGTCCAGGCCCGCCGCGAGGATGGCCGCGAAACCACGCGTCGTCGGGGCCTCGGCCGGTGCGCTGAAGTACAGCCGCACATGCTCGGGGTCGTCGGCGTCGACGTGCAGGAACAACGGCGACTGGCACTCCGGCACCGGCTCCATGGCGGCTTCCTCGAGCGACGGCGGGAGTGCCGGCAACTCGTTGGCGAACTCCAGCAGCAGCGCCAGCTTGTCCTGCCCCTGCATCTCGGAGAACTCCGACACGACCTCGGCCAGAGCCGCGGGCATGGTCACGAAGGCGCGTCCCCCGGTTCCTCACCGACAGCGACGGGCACCCGCACCGCGTTGCCCCACTCGGTCCAGGAACCGTCGTAGTTGCGGACGGCGGGCAGGCCGATCAGGTGCGTCAGCACGAACCAGGTGTGGCTGGAGCGCTCGCCGATGCGGCAGTAGGCGACGGCCTTGTCGTCGGGGGAGATGAAGCCGTACAGCTCGTCGAGTTCGGCGCGGCTGCGGAACCGGCCGCTGTCGTCGACGGCCTTTGCCCACGGGATGGACCGCGCGGTGGGGATGTGGCCGCCGCGCAGCGCACCCTCCTCCGGGTAGTCGGGCATGTGGGTGCGCTCGCCGGTGTACTCCTGCGGCGAGCGGACGTCGATCAGCGGCTCTTTGCCGAGGATCGCGAGGACGTCGTCCTTGAAGGCGCGGATCGGAGCGTCGTTGCGCTCGACCACCGGGTACCCGGTGGTCTGCTTGCTCGGGACGTCCAGGGTGGTGTCGCGGCCGTTGGTGATCCACAGGTCGCGGCCCCCGTCGAGGAGGCGGACGTCCGGGTGTCCGAAGAGCGTGAACACCCACAGCGCGTAGGCCGCCCACCAGTTGCTCTTGTCGCCGTAGATCACCACGGTGTCGTCGCGGCTGATGCCCTTGCGATCCATCAGCGCGGCGAACTGTGCGCCGTCGATGTAATCGCGGACATGCGGGTCATTGAGGTCGGTATGCCAGTCGATCTTGACGGCGCCGGGGATGTGGCCGGTGTCGTACAGCAGGACGTCTTCGTCGGATTCGACGATGGCCAAACCGGGGCGTCCGATGTTGCCTGACAGCCAGTCGGCGGTCACCAGGCGATCGGGATGCGCATAGGTGGCGAAAGCGGGATGTGGGTCTGCGGGCAGCGGCACACTGTGAGCGTACCTAGGCCCGAAATGCGCCGCCGACCCGTAAGGTCGAAACTTGTTTGCGCGACAACCGCTGCGGTATGACATCAGCCGTCTCCCACAGGGCTGACCGGAGGGATTGAGGATTTGCCAGAGAAATACGACGTCGGAATCATCGGCCTGGGATATGTGGGCCTGACGCTGGCCACCGTGCTGGCCGAGGCCGGCAACTCCGTCATCGGAATCGAGACCCGTCAGGAATTGGTCGATATGACCAATCAGGGTTTGCCGCATTTCACCGAGACCGGCCTGCCCGACGCCCTCGAGGGCGTCACCCGATTCGGGAAACTGAAGGCCGTCACGGCATTTGACGACAGCTTCTCGTGCGATACGTACATCATCACCGTCGGCACCCCGCTGTCGGCGGACGGTGTCGCGCGCGTCGACATGATCGAGGCCGCGGCCCGTGACATCGCCGGAAACATGCAGGACGGCGCGCTGGTCATCCTGCGGTCGACGGTCAAGGTCGGCACCACCCGCGACGTGGTCGCGCCGATGCTGGCCGCCAGCGGCAAGAGCTTCGACATCGCGATGTGCCCCGAGCGCACCCTGGAAGGCAAGGCGCTGCAGGAATTGCGCGAGCTGCCGCAGATCGTCGGTGCCGACGACCCGGCGGTCGCCGACCGGGCCGCCGCGGTATTCCGGAAACTCACCAGCTCGATCGTGCTGGTCTCCGATATCGAGACCGCCGAGATCATCAAATTGGTGAGCAACACCTTCCGCGATGTTCAGTTCGCGTTTGCCAACGAAGTCGCCCGCATTTGCGACGCATTCGGTGTCAGCGCTTATGAGGTGATCTCGGCGGGCAAACTCGGATACAACCGCACCAATATCCCGTTGCCGGGTCTGGTGGGCGGGCCGTGCCTGGAGAAGGACCCGCACATCCTGATGGAGAGCGTCCGCGAACGCGGCGTCACGCTGGACATCACCGCCGCCGGCCGCCTGGTCAACGAGCGCCAGCCCGCCGAGACGGTGCGCTTCATCAGCAGCGAGATCGCCCGCCGGAAGCTGGGCGCCGAAGGGCCGCTGAAGATCAACCTGCTGGGCATGGCGTTCAAGGGCCAGCCCGAGACCAGCGACCTGCGTGGGTCGATGTCGATCAAGGTGTTCAATGAGCTGAAGGCCGCGCACCCGGATGCCGAGATCGGCGTGTACGACCCGGTGACGCCGAATGACGTTCTGGCCGAAGCCTTCCCGGGCCACAAGGTGTACAACCGGTTCGGCGACGCGGTGAGTGGCGCGGACGTCGTCGTCCTCGGCAACAACCACCCGTCGCTGGGCACCATCTCGCCGCGCACCATCAGCGAGTTCATCAGCCCCGACGGCTTCGTCTTCGACTACTGGAACCACTACAGCCACCTGCCGCCCACCGAGCTGGGCGACAGCTACTTCGCCGTGGGCCGCAGCGGAAAGGTCGTCGAGCGTGTCTGAGAAGGTCGTTGTCACCGGTGGTGGCGGATTCATCGGCGCCTACCTGGTCAAGCGGCTGGTGCGGGACGGCTGGCAGGTCGCGGTCGTGGACTCCATGGTCCGCGGCGATGCCAGCCGATTCGCCGAAGTCGCTTCGGACGTCGAGCTCTTCACGTGTGACGTCCGCGATCAGGACGCCCTTGAGAAGGCGTTCGCCGGCGCCGAGGTGGTCATGCACCTCGCCGCCATCAACGGCACCGAGAACTTCTACAAACAACCGGAACTGGTGCTCGACGTCGGCCTGCGCGGCGCGCTCGCGGTGACCAACGCCGGCCGCGCGGCGGGGGTACCGGACCTCATCGTCGCCTCGACCGCCGAGGTCTACCAGACGCCGGCGATCATCCCGACGCCCGAGACCATCCCGCTGATGCTGCCGGACAGCCTCAACCCCCGGTACTCGTACGGCGGCGGCAAGATCGTCAGCGAGCTGATCGCCTTCAACTACGGGCAGGACCACTACCGGCAGGTGCAGGTCTTCCGGCCGCACAACGTGTTCGGGCCCAACATGGGGTGGAAGCACGTCGAGCCCCAGTTCATCCTGCGGGCGCTGGGCTGCCAGGAGGCTGGTGACCCGACCTTCCCGATCCAGGGTGACGGCAGTGAGACGCGTTCGTTCTGCTACGTCGACGACATCGTCCAGGGCATCTTGACGATGTACGAAAAGGGCGGTCACCGCGAGGTCTACCACATCGGCAGCGACGAGGAACTCAGCGTCCGCGAGCTGGCGGAGCGCATCGGCCGGGCCGTCGGCGTCGAGCTCGAGATCAAGCCCGGCGAGTTGCAGGCCGGCGGCACGCCGCGCCGGTGCCCCGACATCTCGAAGATGCGGGCGCTGGGCTGGTCGCCGCAGGTGGCCCTCGACGACGGTCTGGCGCGCACCGTGGCGTGGTACCGCGAGCACCGAAATGACGTGCCCGCAAACGACCTGATGTAGCCCGGGCACAATAGCGGGTATGAGGGCGCGCATCCTGGCACTTGTCGTCATCGCTGGGCTGCTGCTGACGGGGCTCGCGGCGCTGGTCTACAGCCTCACGCGCCCCGAACCCGAAGCCGTTCAGGCCAAGCCGTCGGCGCAGCTGCCGATGGTGGACAAGGCGTCGCTGGAGCGGGCGATCCACGACGCCTTCACGAGCCAGCCGCCGCAGGCGGTGATCTGCGAGCGCGGCCTCATCGCGAAGGTCGGGCAGAGCACGCGGTGCGACGTCACGATGTCACCGGCCTACGGCATCCAGCCGACCATCACGGTGTCCGGCGTCGAGGGCGGCAAGGTCAGCTATTCGATGACCCCGGCGGTCTCCAAGACGCAGTTGGAGGCGGCCGTGGCGGACATGGTGACCCGCACCCGCAAGGCGGCCCCGGACTCGGTGACGTGCCTGTCGGGACTGGAGGGCAAGCAGGGTGCGGTGGCGCTGTGCGACATCACCGACGACGGGTTCACCAGCCGGCGCACCGCCCTGGTGAGCGAAGTGTCCGGGCTCGCAATGAATTACGGCCTGACGCCCGTGCTGGAGAAGTCCGTGGCCGAGAGTTCCCTCGCCTCGCAACTGGGTCAGAGCCCGAGCACCGTCACGTGCGCCGGCGATGTGGACAGCAAGGTCGGGGCGACGCAGCGGTGCACCGCGGTCGTCGGCGGCCAGAACCGGGCCTACACCCTGACGGTCACCGACGTCGCCGACGGCAAGGTGTCGTTCAGCTACAAGCCGGCCAACTGACCAGACCCATCCGCCGGCCGGTTGGCGCCGAATCCCACTGAGACCGAATCAACTCGGAGGTTTGATGGGAATCGAGTACAGCAGCGTGGTCGACGCGCCACGCGACGACGTGTTCGCCTGGCACGCGCGGCCGGGGGCCATCCACCGGATGCTGCCGCCGTGGCAGCCCATGAGCGTGGTTGCCGAAGCGGCGTCGCTGGCCGACGGGCGCGCCGTGCTCGGCCTGCCCGGCGGGTTGCGCTGGAGCGCACAGCACAATCCCGCCGACTATGCGCCGCCCGCACGGTTCGTCGACGAGTTGAGCCGCGACGGATTGCGTTCGCTGCCAACACAGTTGATCGGGCACTGGCGGCACGAACACTGCTTCGACGCCGTCGGCGACGGGCGCACCCGGGTCACCGACCGTGTCGATGCGCCGGTCCCCGGGCACCTGCTCGAGCCGACGTTCCGCTACCGCCATTGCCAGCTGAGCGACGACCTGGCCGCCCACCGGTGGGCGCGAGAGCACGGCGAGCGTCCCGGCTCGGTGGCGGTGACCGGGGCATCGGGCCTGATCGGCAGCGCCCTGACCGCCTTCCTGTCGACCGGTGGTTACCGCGTCATCAGGCTGGTGCGCCGCGAACCGCGCGACGACACCGAGCGTCGCTGGGATCCCGAATCACCCGCCGACGACCTGCTCGACGGCATCGACGCCGTGGTGCACCTGGCGGGCGCATCGATTGCCGGCCGGTTCACCGACGCGCACAAGAAAGCGGTGCGCGGCAGCCGGATCGAGCCGACTCGCCGGCTGGCCGAGTGCGCCGCAGCAGCGACGGACGGGCCGTCGGTCTTCGTCAGCGCGTCGGCCGTCGGCTGGTACGGCGACGACCGGGCCGACGAGCGCCTCGACGAAGCGGCACAACCGGGCGACGGGTTCCTGGCCGACGTCGTCGCCGACTGGGAAGCGGCGACGGCGCCGGCAACCGCGGCCGGACTGCGCGTCGTCAACGTGCGCACGGGGATCGTGCAGACGCCGCGCGGCGGCACGCTGCAACTGATGCGGCCGCTGTTCGCCGCCGGTCTCGGCGGACCGCTCGGCAACGGGCGGCAGTGGCTGTCGTGGATCGACATCGACGACCTGATCGATGTGTACCACCGCGCCCTCGTCGACGCCGGGCTGTCCGGTCCGGTGAATGCCGTTGCCCCGCAACCGGTCCGCAACGCGGACTACACGCGGACCCTGGCCGGGGTGCTGCACCGTCCGGCCGTGCTGCCCGTGCCCGCCCTGGGACCGGCGCTGCTGCTCGGCCGGCAGGGGGCACGTGAGCTGGCCATGGCCAGTCAGCGCGTCGTACCCGGCCGGCTCATCGACGCCGGGCACCGCTTCCGGCGCCCGGATCTCGAACAATGCCTGCGGCACCAGCTGGGAAAGGCGGCCCGATGATCGACGCGCAACGTCAGTTGGTGGTGGCCGCGCCTGCGGACGCCGTCTTCGCGTATCTGGCGGACTTCACCACCACGACGCAGTGGGACCCCGGCACCGTGCACACCGAACGCATCGCCGGCGACGGCGGCGTGGGAACTCGCTACGCGAACACGTCGCGCTTCGCCGGTCGCACGTCGGAGATCACGTACGAAGTCACCAGCCTGACGCCGGGGCAGTCGATCGAACTGCGCGGGGTCAATGAGTACCTGATCGCGCGCGACACCATCACGGTGGTGCCGCACGTCGACGGTACCCAGGTCACCTACCGGATCAGGTTCGCGTTCCAGGGGTGGCTGCGGTGGCTCGAGCCCGTGCTGCAACTCGCGGTGGCGCACCTGCTCGACGACGGGGCGCGCGGGCTCCGCCGCGAACTCGCCCGAATCTGATTGCGCGACAAGCCCTCACAAGCCAATGGCAGCGGCGCAGTACTGCCACACCTGCTGCACCCGGGCGTCGTCGTCTCGGGTGGGCAAGTAGTGCGTGGGACGGATGCGGCGGTCGTGCCAGAACCGTCCCGATTCCGGCGGCGGACTCGTCGCCGTCAGCCACACAGCGGTGTCGGCGGCCTGTTCGGACGTCCGCAGGATCGGACGCGTCACGCGGCGGAACCCGGGCAGTGACCGGGCGATGCCCGGGGTGTCGGCCCAGCCGGGATGCATGGCCGCCACCATCAGTTCGGGCCAGCGCCGCGCCAGCAGCGGCGTCAACGCGACCTGGATGCGTTTACTGCGCGCGTACGCCGTGGCACCGCGGTAATGCCCGCGCCGGTACTCGATGTCGTCGACCGGAAGTGCCTGGGTGTACATGCCGCCGGAGGACATCAGGACGACCCGCGCCGCCGGGGTCAGCGCCGGCCGCAGAAGTTCCGTCAGCAACACCGGCCCCAGAACGTGGGTTGCCAGCGAGAGTTCATGCCCTTCAGCACTTTCCGTGCGTTGCTCGGGCATGACACCGGCGTTGTGGATCACGGCGTCGAGCCGTGAGTGCCGCGACAGCAGGTCCGCGGCGAACGACCGGACCCCGGCCAGGTGCGACACGTCGCACACCTCCACCGCCACGTCGGCGGCCGGCGCGACGGTGAGCACATGGTGTCGCGCGGCTTCGCCGCGGGCCCGGTCGCGCACCGTCATCAACACCGTCGCCCCGAGCATCGCGAGTTCGGTGGCGATGGCCTTGCCGATACCCGAATTCGCGCCGGTGACCAGCACGGTGCGGCCGGCGAGTGCCTCGGCCGGCAGCGCGGGCGTCTGCCAGAACTGTTGCCGCACAGCCAGACCCACGCGGGAGTAGCCGAGCACGACGGTGCTGTCCAGCAGATCGTCGAAGAAGGCGCCGACCATGGTCATCAGGTCAGGGAGACGACGACGACCGGATTGCTCGTCGGCTGGCTGGACCCGGAGCCCGGCTCGACCGTCACGGCCACCTTGGCGGCCGCGTCCAGTGCCGGTATCACCTCGCCGCCGGGCGGTGGCATGGTGTCCGCGCTCATGGTGCCGGCGGACCGCGGCGCACCCGACGCCGGGATGAACCACATCTGGTAGACGTGGCCCGCCGGTGGCGCAGGCACATTCGCCATGGCCACCACCACGGCATTCGCCTGCTGCGACGCACTGAGCGTGATGGTGCCCCCGGCGACCGGCGCGGAATACGTGCGGATGTCCGGGTTGGCCAGCACCTGCGACACCGTCGGCTGTCCCGGGTGCTCGGTGAAGCGGTTGGCGACCACCGTCGTGCCGATGACGATCGCGCAGATCACCGCGGCCGCCGCCGCGAGCCGGACGATCATTCGGCGTCGCCGGGTTCGCCTGAGCGCCAACTCATCCGAAGTGCGCTCGGCCGACTGGATGCCGATGGCCTGCAGGATGCGCGCGCGCAGTTCGGCCGGCGGCGTCAGGGTGTCTCCCGCGGTCAGCAGTGCCATGGTCTCCTGGGTGTCGCCGACGATCCGGGCGAATGCCTGCGCGGTGTGCGGCGCGGCGACGCCGAGGCGGCCGGCGATGTCCGAGCGTTCGGCCTCGGACACCGCATCGAGTGCGTATACGTACGCCAGGTCGAGCAGTTGCTGTTCGTCGTCGGTGTAGCTGTCAGGCATCGGTGCCCACCCCCAAGCAGTTCTTCAGGCGGATCAGGCCGTCCCGGATACGGGCCTTGATGGTGGGGAGGGTGACGGCGAGGTGCTCGGCGACCTCCCGATAGGTGTGGCCGCTGTAGTACGCCAGGCCGATGGCTTCGCGCTGGACGGCGGTCAGTCCGTCGAGGCAGTCGGTGACCTCCTGCTCGTCGAGTCGCTGTCCCACCTCGTCGGCGACGGTGTCGTGCTCGCGGCCGAGGTTCGAGGCGCCGTACGCGTGGTTGCGGTCGGCCGCGGACTGTTCGGAGCGGACCCGGTCGATACTGCGGCGGTGGGTCAATGTCATGAGCCAGCCGATCGGACTGGCCAGCGCCGGGTCGTATTGCCGTGCCGCCGAGGACCACACCTGGAGGAACACCTCCTGCACGACGTCCTCGGCCAGGGTCCGGTCCCGCACGACGCGATAGGCGAGGCCGAACACCCGTGGCGAGGTCAGATCGTAGAACTCGGCGAACGCCGCCCTGTCGCCGTCGGCGATCGCGGTGAGCAGAGCTGCGCGGTCCGGCTCGCCCTCCATGCGGGAATCGTCGCACGGCGGCGCGGGAACCGGGGCGATCTGGCGCAACCCGTCGGGTCCGGGCGGCGTGCTCACGATCGAGCCTTCGGACGCAGGACCAGTTGGTGCAGGTCCAGGTAGCCCGAGGCGAAGCCCGCCTCGGAGTAAGCGAGGTAGAAGCGCCACATCCGCCGGAAGATGCGGTCGAATCCCAGGGCATCGGCGCCGGCGCTGTTCGCGGTGAAGCGTTGCAGCCACAGTCGCAGGGTGTGGGCGTAATGCGGTCCGAACGAATGCCGGTCGGTGATACGCAGTGCGGTGTGCGCGCTGATCGACTTCTCGACGAGCTTGACCGACGGCAGGAATCCGCCCGGGAAGATGTACTTGTGCACCCAGGTGTAGGTGTCGCGGGACGCCAGCATGCGCTTGTGCGGCATGGTGATCAGCTGCAGTCCGACCCGGCCGTCGACATCGAGGAGGCGCTCCAGCGTGCGTAGATAGGCCGGCAGGTAGCGATACCCGACGGCCTCGATCATCTCGACGGAGATGATCGCGTCGTACTTCCCGGTGATGTCGCGGTAGTCGCACAGCTCGACGGTGATGCGGTCGGCCAGCCCGGCGGCGGCGATGCGCTCGCGCGCCAGCAGCTGCTGCTCGCGCGACAGGGTGACGGTGTGGACGTGCGCGCCGCGCTGCGCGGCACGGATGGCCAATTCGCCCCAGCCGGTGCCGATTTCGAGCAGCCGCGTGCCGGCGCCGACGCCGGTGGCATCCAGCAGCCGGTCGATCTTGCGGTGCTGCGCGGCCGCCAGGTCGCGCCATGACGGCGGCGGATCGAGCGTGTCGAACAGCGCGCACGAATAGGTCAGCGTCGGATCGAGGAACATGCTGAAGAACTCGTTCGACAGGTCGTAGTGATGGGCGATGTTCGCACGCGTATCCGCTTGCGCCCCATGGTGGTTGCGTGGTGTGCGCGGCAGGAGCACGGAACGCAGTCCCTGGAAGGCCGCCGGCACGATCGTGTCGATGCGCGATGCCAGCGCGGTCAGCACGGCGGTGAGCTCGGGCGCGGACCAGTCACCGACCATGTACGCCTCCCCGAAGCCGATCAGGCCACTGTTCGCGACGCGGCCGAAGAAATCGTCGGGGCGGTGCAACAACATTCGCGGTGCGGCCGGATCATCGGCGCCGGCCGCGCCCTGGACGGTGCCGTCCGGATACTCCACCCGCACCGGCAGGTCCCGTACCGCGGCCCGGAACAAGGCCCGCGTGACGGGCGTACCCAGCCGGGTACGCAGACTGCTTGGCACCTGCGCGATTTCGGTCCACCTGGCCGGCAGGAACGGATCGTACGCGGCGGCACCGTCATGGAGTTGATTCGTCATAGGGCGGCCTCCTGGGGGCGGGGGTGCAGTTGCAGGCCGCGCGCCCAGAGGCGCACGCCCTGCCAGCGGATGCGTGCGAGAACCAGCAGCGGCGCCAGCGGCGCTGCCAGTGCGGTGGTCAAAACGGTTGCGGGACGGGCGGGGTGGACGGATCCGGTCCAGGTGGCGGTCATGACCACCCCGCCGGACGCGTCGAGCAGGGTGACCGCCACGTTGAGCCGGCCCCGCGCCGGTTCCGGGATGCGCAGCACGTATCGGCCACTGACCGGGTTGAACGGCGAGACGTAGAACACCTTCGGCACGACCACCGTGCCGCGATGATCGGTGTGCAGCAGGTAGCGGTGGCGTCCGCCGTAGGTGTTGTGCACCTCGGCGATGGCACAGACCAGTGCGCCGGCGGCGTCATGGCACCAGTAGACGGTCAAGGGGTTGAACACGAAGCCGAAGACCCTGGCATTGGCCAGCATTCGGATGGCACCGCCACCGAGGTCGATGCCGTGTTCGCCGAGATAGGCGTCGATGTTCTCGCGCAGCGTGCGCCGCGGATCGCCGGCATGGTCGGCGGCGTGGAAGCCGGCCAGCGGCCGCAGCAGGCGGGGAAACTCGGGCACGGCGTCGAGGTCGACCAGCCAGCTGTAGCTGCGGTAGGTGAACGCGTGCGGCACCGGAACGGTCCGCCTGTGGTGGATGCTGGTTCGCACGATCTGTGGTGGGCTCATGCCACGTTCCCCGCCGGGCGCAGCAGGGGCGGCACGGGACCGCTCCAGCTGCCACCGAGACGTTCCGCCGCGGCGACGCCGGACACCGCACCGTCTTCGTGAAAGCCCCAGCCGTGATACGCGCCGGCGAACGCCAACCGGTGATCGCCGAGCGTGTGCAGCCGCTGTTGCGCGGCGCGGAACTCGGGGGAGTACTGCGGATGGTCGTAGAGCATGGTCGCGATGACCTGGCCCGGGTCGACCCGACCGCCGCCGCCCAGCGTCACCACGAACCGCCGGTCGGTGCTCGCGTCGAGTCGCTGTAGCCGGTTGAGGTCGTAACTGACCAGGACGTCGCCGGCTTGGACGGTGCACGACGGCATCCGGTAGTTCCACGATGCACGGGCGCCCCGGCGACGCGGCAGCAGCGACGTATCGGTGTGCAGCACAGTGTGATTGATCGAGTACCGCAGGGCGCCGAGGATGTCGACCTCGTCGGCCGACGGCCGGTCCAGGATCGAGAGGGCCTGATTCGGATGCGTCGCGATGACCGCCGCGTCGAACGGTTCGACCCGGTCCGCGTCGTCACGCACCAGCACCCCGTCGGTGGTCCGGGTGACGGTGCGGACGGGTACGCCGGCGCGTACCGACGGCAGGCGCGTGGTGATCGCCTCGACGTACCGTGCCGAGCCCCCGGTCACCGTCCGCCACGTCGGTGACCCGAACACCGTCAGCATCCCGTGGTGGTCGAGGAACGCCAGCAGGTAGCCGACGGGGTAGTCGAGCGCGACGTCCGGCGGGCACGACCAGACCGCAGCGACCAGCGGGACCATGAAATGCGCGACGAAGTAGCGGGAAAACCCTGCGGCCCCGAGGAATTCGCCGAGGGTTCGGCCGTCTGCCACGTCGCGCGCCAGTTCGGCGCGGGCGAGCCGGTGGAAGCGCGTCACCTCGGCGAGCAGGCGCAGATAGCGCGGTGAGAGCACCGCGCCCGGCGTGGCGAACAGGCCTGTCAGCCCCTTCGCGCCGGCGTACTCCAGGCCGCACCCTTCGCAGCAGACCGACATCGACATGTCGGATTCCTGGGTCCGGACACCGAGTTCGGCGAACAGCCGCAGCAGCGTGGGATAGGTGCGGTCGTTGTGCACGATGAAGCCGGAGTCGACGCCGACGACATCGGTGCTGCCGCGACGGGCCGCCAGTTCATGGGTGTGGGCGTGGCCACCGCATCGCGGTTGCGCCTCGAAGAGGGTGACTTCCGCGTCGCGGGCGAGCACCCACGCCGCGGTGAGCCCCGATATGCCGCTGCCGACCACTGCTATCCGCCGCACCGTGCCGTCCTTCCTGGTTTGTCACCAGGAGTTCGGTGCGGGATGCGGTGCGGATAGGTGGATTCGGGAAAAACCTACTGGGGCCGGTTGGCGGCCCACAGGTCCGCGACGGACACGCCGAGGCGGGCCAGCATACGGCGGAGCAGGGGCAGGCTCAGGCCGATGACGTTGGAGGGGTCGCCCTCGATGCCGTCGATGAACCAGCTGCCCAGGCCGTCGAGGGTGAAAGCGCCTGCCACCCAGAGGGGTTCGCCGGTGCCGATGTAGGCATCCAGGTCGGTGGTGCCGGGCTCGCCGAAACGCACTGTGGTGGAGCCGAGTTCGCTGACCTGAGCGGTGACGGCGCCGTCGCTCAGGCGCAGGACGCTGTGGCCGGTGTGCAGGACGGCGCTGCGGCCGGCCATCGAGAGCCATTGCCGCCGGGCCACCTCGGGGGCGCCCGGCTTGCCGGTCAGCCGGCCGTCGAACTCGAGCATCGAATCACAGCCGATGACAACGCAATCCGATGACAGGGTCGCGTCGAGTGATTCGGCGACCCGCTGCGCCTTGGCTGTCGCCAGGGCACGTACGACGTCGCCGGGGCCGGCGTCGCCGAGAGACGCGATGATCGCGTCCTCGTCGACGTCGGATACCAGCACGACCGGTTCCACACCGGCCTTGCGCAGCACACTGAGCCGGCCCGCGGAGGCCGAGCCCAGGACCACCCGGGTCATCGCCGGATGAAGGTGCGCTCCACCAGGGTCACCAGCTGCCAGCTGGTGTACGCGTACCGCAGCTTGGAGACGGGGTGGCCCCAGTCGTTGCGGTCACCGGCCTCGGGGGCACCGCCGCCGCCCGAGGCGCCGGCCAGCACCGTCACCAGCGCAGCGAGCTCCTCGTCGGACGGGTTGCCTTTGACGACCTGGAACAGCGGAGCCACCGGGGCCTGCGTCTCGGTCTCGTCGACCACAGATTCGGCGCTCACAGGGGGATGTTCCCGTGCTTCTTCGGCGGCGTCTGGACGATCTTGCGCTCCAGCAGCCGCAGCGAGTTGGCGATGTAGCCGCGGGTGTGCGACGGCGGGATGACGGCGTCGACGTAACCGCGCTCGGCGGCGACGTACGGGTTCACCAGGGTGTCCTCGTACTCCTGCTGCAGCTGCAGGCGCAGGGCGTCGACGTCCTCGCCCTTGGCCTCGGCGGCCTTGAGCTCCTGGCGGTAGACGAAGCCGACCGCACCCGAGGCACCCATGACGGCGATCTGGGCCGTCGGCCAGGCCAGGTTGACGTCGCAACCCATGTCCTTGGAGCCCATGACGCAGTAGGCGCCGCCGTAGGCCTTGCGGGTGATGACGGTGATCTTGGCGACGGTGGCCTCACCGTAGGCGTACAGCAGCTTGGCGCCGCGGCGGATGATGCCGTTGTACTCCTGCTCGGTGCCCGGCAGGAAGCCCGGGACGTCCACCAGCATGATGATCGGGATGTTGAAGGCGTCGCAGGTGCGGACGAACCGCGCGGCCTTCTCCGAGGCGTTGATGTCCAGGCAGCCGGCGAACTGCGTCGGCTGGTTGGCCACGACGCCGACGGGGCGACCGTCGATGCGGCCGAAGCCGATCACGATGTTCTGCGCGTAGCCGGGCTGGATCTCTAGGAACTCGTCGTCGTCGAGGATGCGCGAGATGACCTCGTGCATGTCGTACGGCTGGTTCGGCGAATCCGGGATCAGCGTGTCGAGCTCGAGGTCCTCTTCGGTGAGGTTGTCCTCGACGGCGCCCGGGTGCGGCGGCGCCGGGTAGCGCGGCGGCTCGGCGTAGTTGTTCGGGGGCAGGTAGCTCAGCAGGTCGCGGACGTAGTCCAGGGCGTCCTGCTCGCCCGAGGCGACGTAGTGCACGGTGCCGGACTTGGCCTCATGGGTGTGGGCGCCGCCCAGTTCCTCCATGGTGACCTCTTCACCGGTGACGGTCTTGATGACGTCCGGACCGGTGATGAACATCTGGCTGGTCTGGTCGACCATGATGATGAAGTCGGTGAGCGCGGGCGAGTACACGTGGCCACCGGCCGCGGCACCCATGATGAGCGAAATCTGGGGGATGACACCCGACGCCAGGATGTTGTTGCGGAAGATGCGGCTGTACAGGCCGAGCGAGACCACACCCTCCTGGATGCGGGCGCCGGCGCCGTCGTTGATGCCGATCAGCGGGCGGCCGGTCTTGATGGCCAGCTCCTGGACCTTGACGATCTTCTCGCCGTAGACCTCACCAAGGCTGCCGCCGAAGACGGTGGCGTCCTGGCTGAAGATGCAGACCTCGCGGCCGTCGATGGTGCCGTAGCCGGTCACCACACCGTCGCCGAGCGGGTGCTTGTCGGCCAGGCCGAAGTTGGTGCTGCGGTGTTTGGCCAGCGCGTCGAGTTCGACGAACGAGCCCTCGTCCAGCAGCGCCAGGATGCGCTCGCGGGCGGTGAGCTTGCCCTTCTGGTGGACCTTCTCCACAGCGGCCTCGCCGACGGGGTGCAGGGTCTCTTCGGTACGCCTACGCAGGTCTTCCAGCTTGCCCGCGGTGGTGTGGATGTCGATCGCCTTGTCCACCGGTGGCTCGGTCACGCTCGTCATGGCGACGATGTTAACGGTTCTCTAAGAAAGTTGTGAAGGTGGGGTGCCCACTCGGCGGGTCACGCCGGTTTGCGCAGGACCACAGCCGCGAAACTCGTGAGCGCCGGCACCGGGTGCTTAAGAAGGAAACGGCTCTTCGCGCGCTCGAGGGCGTCGAGCGGGGGGAGCACACGGTAGTAGCCGTGGCCGTAGGAGCCCGACCAGGATTCGACCTGGAAACCCACGCTCTCGTAGCGCTTGATGGCCTTCTTGGTGGGTCCGGTGGTCCAGCGGTAGTAGGCCGGGAACTTCTCGTGGTGCGGGTTCTGCAACCGGCCGGGCTGCAGCTTGCTGATGACGGTGCGCGCCGCCTGCTCCGGGATGAGCAGGTTCACCACGAACGGGAACGCGAACAGCGTCGGGAAGAAGTGCACCGAAAGTCCGCCCGGGCGAAGGAGTTTGAAGCAGTTCTCGTGGAACGTGCGGGCGTCGGGCAGGTGCTCGCAGAGCATCTTGGAGAACACCAGGTCGTATGCATTGAGCTCGGTGTCGATCGGCTTGCACAGATCGGCGACGCGGGTGTGCACGCGGCTGTTGGCCTTGGCCAGTTCGGTGGCCGAGATGTCGATGACGACGCGCTCGTCGGCGAAGCTCCAGTCGTCACCGCCGATGATCGGGTTGGCGCCGCCCCCGAGTTCGGCGACGGCCTTGACGCCTTCGCGCTCGGCCAAGCTGCGGACAGACTCGTCGTAGCCCTGCCAGAGGGTGTCGAGGTCCTTGTAATGGACGTCCACGTGTGTACCGCTCATTTGCGCACCGTTCATAGATTCTTCCGCCCCCGCGGCTTGCACGTCCTGCGTCAGCAGTTTGCTGGTAAGTCAATATACACTTCCCGCGCTGGTCCCGCCCATGACTCGCGTTGAACACCGTTCAGGCTGGGGGATTTGCTGAGCGGGCATTGAGCGCGACGGCGCCGGGTCTCGCGGGCGCAGGGGTGAATTGCCTGGTCGCAATGGCGCAGACCAGGCGTTACGGCCCGGTCGTGCGACCGTCGCGGCCAGATCTCCGGTGGTGAAATCCACTTAGCTGAGCCGGTGCGTGCGCACTGCCGCGGGCGCGTCCTGCGCAGGCGCGATGCATTTAGCTTGTCAATTGCGTAAGTTTGCGGTTCGATATGCGTGCCCGGCATTTGCGGGCAGCTGACTTCACGGCCGCGAGACGATCACCAGATCGGCGCAGGGGGATACTCAACAGTGCATTCGACGCGCAAGTACGACGGAGTGGACGGGCCCAAGGTGGCCATCGCCCACGACTATCTGACCCAGTTCGGCGGCGCGGAAAAGGTTGTCCTCTCGATGACGAAGGCGTTCCCGGACGCCCCGCTGTACACGATGCTGTACGACCCCGAGCTGACCTACCCGGAGTTTGCCGACCTCGACATCCGGGTGTCCGCGCTCAACAAGGTGGGTCTGGCCCGCAAGTACCACCGGGCCGCCCTGCCGATCTATCCGCGCGTGGCCGAGTCCATGTTCGTCGACGCCGACATCGTGCTGGCGAGCTGCAGTGGCTGGTCGCACGGCTTCCGGACCAACGGCAAGAAGCTCATCTACTGCTACAACCCGGCGCGCTGGCTCTACCAGACCGAGGCCTACCTCGGGGACCACGCGAACCCGATCAAGCGCCTGGGCCTCAAGCTCACCAAGAAGCGCCTGCTCGACTGGGACCGCCGGCAGGCGCTCGCGGCCGACAAGTACCTCGCGATCTCGACCATGATCAGCGGATACGTCAAGAAGGCCTACGACATCGACGCCGAGGTGATGTTCGCGCCGGTGGCGATGTCGCGGTCGTACGCCGTCGAACCCGTCGAGGAACTCGAGGACAAGGTCGATCTGAGCGATCCGGACGGCAGCTTCTACCTCGTCGTGTGCCGGCTGCTGCCGTACAAGAACGTCGACGTCATCGTGCGGGCGTTCGCGGGTAGTGACCGGCAGCTCGTGGTGGTCGGCAACGGGCCCGAAGCCGAGCGCCTGCGGTCGATGAAGACCGACAATGTCACCATGCTGCACAACCTCACCGACGGGCAGATGGCCTGGCTCTACAAGAACTGCCGGGCGCTGATGTCGTCGAGTTTCGAGGACTACGGTCTGACCCCGATCGAAGCGGGCGTGTGGGGCCGGCCGAGCGTCGCGCTGCGGTTCGGCGGCTTCCTCGACACCATCGACGAGGGCACCACCGGCCTGTATTTCGATGAACCGCAACCGGATTCGGTGCGCGAGGCGCTGGACCGATTCGAGTCGGCGACGTGGGACCAGGAGAAGATCAAACACCACGTCTCCCAGTTCACCGAGGACGCGTTCAGCGCTCGGCTGCATGAGGCAGTCGACAAGCTGGCCGGGTACTGATGGCGCCAGAAGCGGCGCCGGTCGCCACGCTGAAGGACTACCGCCTGGTGTACGTCGGTCCGGCGGACCACGAGACGGCGGTGGGTGACTACGCCGAGAACCTCACGCGGGCGCTGCGGCCCCATGTCGGCGAACTGGTCGAGCACCGCACGCTGGGACCGGGTTCCGACAGCGCGCGGGAAATCCTGGGGCACCGGCGCGCGGTCGCCGAGCTGGTGGCCGGCGGGAAGCCGGGCCGGGTGCTGGTGCATGCGGAGCTGGCGGCCGGTGCGGTGTCGGCGTTCTGGTCCATCGCGGGGTTGCGCGGCGTGCCGGTGACGGCGACGGTGCACGATCCGCCGCAGGGCATCTGGTGGCCGGGGCGCACGAAGTTCGTGGCGCGGCACAAGCTGGTGATGCACGGCCTGCACTACCCGCTGCGTCCGGTGTCGCGGATGCTCGAGGGCATGGTCAACGGGGACCGGACGTTGTTCGCCCTCAGCCAGATCGGCGCGCAGTCCATTCGCGATGTGTACCCGAACACCGATGTGGCGTATGCCCCTTACCTCGTGTGCGAGCGGCCCCGGGTGCGCCCGGTGATCGAGCGGCCGAAGGCCGTGGGTTTCTTCGGGCATGTGTACCGGGGCAAGGGATTCGAGCAGATCGCGCGCATTCGCCGGGAGCTGCCCGACGACATCGTGATCCGGGTGGCGGGCCGGGGGACCGAAGCGCTGCCCGGTGGCCCGGGGGTGGAGATCGTGGGCGCCGTCGACGGTGATGCCGAGGATGCGTTCTTCGATTCGGTGCGCGCCGTGGTGATTCCGTACGGCAAGCGCCACTTCTACGCCGAGACCTATCCCGCCTCGTCGGTCGCGGCCCACGCCATGGCCTACCGCACCCCGGTGGTGTGCACCGACTACGGCTCTCTGGCCGAGTTCGGCACCGAGACCGGCGCGGTCGTCGTGCCCATGGACTCCGACGACCCCAAGGCACTGCCGGCCGGGTTCTCGGCGGCCATCGCGGCCTTGCTCAACGACGAGACGCGGCTCAAGGAACTCGAGGCGAATGCCGACCGGACGCGCCAGGAGCGGTCGCCGGAGAACGTCGCCGCCGCCTACGCCGCAAAGTGGTCGGAGATGCTGACGCGCCAGGGCCGGCTGCACTGACGAGGCCGAAACACTGTGGTTAACTCGGAATCCGGGACGACGGGAGCGAAGAACGTGATTGGCGAGCCGGCAACGGCAGACCCGGCAGATGTGGCACGCAAGAAGGCGGCCGCACCGACTTTGAAATTGCCGCCGGATCCGGAATGGAAACTCGGCGAGGACGGCCGCGTCACCTACTACAAGATGCAGAGCATGGGCGTCGCCCGCAAGGCGCGCAACCGAATTGGCGAACTGCTGTTCAACATGTTCATCACGCACATCCCGTCGCACACCATCCGCCAGGGCTTCCTGCGGCTGTTCGGCGCGACCATCGGTGAGTGGTCGACCATCATGCGCGGCACCACGATCCTGGACATCGAATTCCTGACGATCGGCAACGGCACCACCATCGGCTTCCGCTGCCTGCTCGATGCGCGCGCCGGCCTGTGGATCGGCGACAACGTGACCATCGCCAGCGACGTCCACCTGCTCGGCGGTGGGCACGACATCAACCACCCGGACTTCCTGCCGATCCCGATCCCGACGGTGATCGAGGACTACGTCTGGATCGCGAGCCGGGCCATGGTGTTGCCCGCCCTGATCGGCCGCGGCGCCGTCGTCGCCGCGCAGGCGCTCGTGGTCAAGGACGTGGCCCCGCTCGACGTGGTCGGTGGCAACCCCGCCAAAGTGTTCGCCAAGCGTAATCCGGATGCATTGGGCTACAGCGCAAAGTACCGGCCGTTGTTCTGCTGATGCCGGTCGATCTACGCGAATACCGGTTGGTCTACATCGGTCCGGCCGAAGGCCAGACCGCGGTGGGCGACTACGCCGAGAACTTCGTCAACGCCGTGCGGCCGCTGTTCGGTGAGGTCGTGCAACGCCGCACCCTCGGCCCGGGGGCCGAGACGGTGGCCCAGGTACGAGGCCACCGGCGCGCGGTCGCCGAGCTGGTGGCCTCCGGCAAGCCGGGCCGGGTCTTGGTGCATGCCGAGCTGGCGGCCGGTGCGGTGTCGGCGTTCTGGTCCATCGCGGGGTTGCGCGGCGTGCCGGTGACGGCGACGGTGCACGATCCGCCGCAGGGCATCTGGTGGCCGGCGCGGACCCGGTTCGTGGCGCAGCACCGGCTCGTCATGCACGGCCTGCACTACCCGCTGCGCCCGCTGTCGCGGCGAATCGAGGGCATCGTCAACGGAGACCGGACGATGGTCGCGCTGAGCCGGATCGGCGCGGACTCCATCAAGGCCATCTACCCCGGCACCACGGTCGCCGCCGTGCCGCACATCATCTCCGAACGACCGCGGCTGCGCCCGCTCACCGAGCGGCCCAAGGCCGTCGGTTTCTTCGGACATGTATACCGCGGCAAGGGTTTCGAGCAGATCGCCCGCATTCGCCGGGAGCTGCCCGACGACATCGTCATCCGGGTGGCGGGCCGGGGAACCGAGGCACTGACCGGTGGCCCGGGCGTGGAGATCGTCGGCCCCGTCGACGGGCCGGCCGAGGACGCGTTCTTCGATTCGGTACGGGCCGTGGTGATTCCGTACGGCAAGCGCCACTTCTACGCCGAGACCTACCCGGCGTCCGGTTCGGTCGCCCACGCGATGGCGTACCGCACCCCCGTCGTCTGCACCGACTACGGCGCCCTGGCCGAACTGGACGAGCGCGCCGGCGCACTCGTCGTCCGCATCGGCGACCAGAACCCCGAACAGGTGGCGTCGTCGTTGGCGAAGGCCATCGTGTCCCTCGTCGACGACGATGAGCGACTGGCCGAGTTCGGCCGGCACGTCGAGGCCTACCGCGAGGCCTGCTCCGGGCCGCGGACGGCCGAGGCGTTCGGCCGCGTGTGGACCGACATGTTGGCCCGAGCATCTGTGAGCGTGTGACCTGACTGCCCCCGAAGCGCCCACCCGCAATGTGGCGAAGACGCTCATCTCGCTGATCTGGATCTACGGCGGTCGCGGGGTCGGCCTGCTGTGGACGCTGATCCTCGTGCAGCGCCTCGGCGTCTCCGAATACGGCCTGTACGCCATGGCGACGGTGCTCAACGGCATCGTCGGCAACACCGTCGACAACTCCTTCGCGGTCCGGGCCATCCGGGAATCCGAGGAGCACTTCCTGCGTGAGCGCACCATGCGCTATCTCGTCGCAGTGGGGCTGGTCGCCACCGGCGCGGTCACGTTCGACGTCAACTACGTCATCGGCTTCGGTCTGATGGTGGCCGGCGGCGAGATCGCCCTCAACGTCGTCAAGAGTCAGTCCGCGCGAGATGGCCACCCGGACAAGGTGTATCGGCTCGACACCGCGCGGCAGTTCTCCAGCGCCGGCATCGGCGCGGTGTACCTGTACACCTCGGCGCACCCGACGCTCACCCACGCCTCGCTGCTGTACTGCACGCCCTACGTGCTGATCCTGCTGGTCGGGGCCAAGCTGGCCATCGGCCACCGGCCCGCACCACCCGGGCCGCCGCGGTTGATCGCGGCGCTGACCGGCGAAATGCTCGGCACCACGCTGTATCTCGGCGGTGACGTGCTGCTGCTCGGCACCCTGGTGGACACCACGGCAGCGGGCTACTACCAGCTCGCGTGGGTCGTCGCGGCCGCGGTGGCGGCCGCCGGCCAGTCCTTCGGCATGACCTATCACGAGCCGCTGCGGGAGAGCGGCGGTGACCTGTCCGCCGCCCCACCGCTGCGCAACATCCTGCGGATGGCGGCACTCGGCGGCTCGCTGCTGCTGATCATCGGTGGCTGCCTGTTCGCCTTCGGGGCACCGACCCAGCTCGCCACGACCATGATGATCATGGGCGGCTTCGCCGCGCTGCGTATCTGCATCTTCGTGCTGCAGGTGATCCTCTACACCCAGCGGCGCGACGTCTTCCGGCTCACCATCGCCGTCGGCCTGGTGCCGGTGAAACTCGGCATGGTCGCCGCCCTCGCGACACTGACACCGCTCGGCGCGGTGGGCGCGGCCATCGCGGCCACCGTCGCCGACGCGATCATGCTCGCCGGGTTCACGTGGGCGGTCTACCGGCCGCGCGAGGTGGTGGAGTCATGACCACACCGAAGACCGCGTTCATCCTGTCGAAAGACCCGGTGCTCGAACACACCGGTGACGTCGCACTGGCCCGCATGCTCATGCAGCTGGCCGCCGACTCGTCCGAGGTGTCGGCCATCGCGCTGTCGCCCCAACCGGGCACCGTCACCGCCGACCTGATCCCCGGTGGCCTGCCGCTGGAGCGGGTCCACAAGCCGGCCGTGCGTCCGCACCGGCTGCTCATCGACTCCCTGCGGCGCCGGCGCAGCCTGGTGCATGTCCGATTCGACACCGACGAACTGGTCCGTGCCATCGACCGCAGCGACGCCGACGTGTTCGTCGCCGAACACAGCTACATGGCCGAATCGTTCTTCCGCAGCAAGCATTTCGGGAAGAAGCGGTTCGTCGTCAACACGAACGTGAGCGAGTCGCTGGTCTGGCGGGCGTCGCGCGGCGCGCTCGGCCGCGTCGAGGAACCGCGGCTGGTCCGCGACGAGCTGCGCGTCGCGCGCGCGGCCGACGCCGTCAGTACCTACGACGCCGAGGAAGCCGAGTACTACCGCGACAACGGTGTCCGGGACGCCCGGTTCATGGACATCACGATGCCGCCCGGTACCCAGGTCGACGTCGCGGCCTCCCCGCCGCGGCTGGTGTTCATGGGTACCCGCGACTGGCCACCCAACCAGGAGGGGTTCCTGCGGGCCCTCGAACTGTGGCCGCGGATCTCCGCCGGGATCGCCGGCGCCGAACTGTGCATCATCGGGGCCAAGAAACCCGGTGCGGCCGACCCGGTCTATCCCGACGGGGTCCGCGACCTCGGATTCGTCGACGACCTCGGGGCGTTCCTGGCCACGTGCCGGGCCCTGATCGCGCCGATCCGCACCGGCGGAGGAGTCCGGGTCAAGCTGCTCGACACCATCCGGATCGGGCTGCCTGCCGTCGCCACCACGGCGGCCATCGGATCACTCGGGCCGATCTTCGGGCTGCGTGCCCTGGACGAGGACGCGGCGTTCATCGCCGAGTGCCGGCGGCTGCTCACCGACGTGCCGGCCGCCGTCGATCTGGGCAACCAGCTGTACGAGATCAACCGGCAGCGGTGGCAGGACCGGTTGCCGCACAAGGCGGTTGCCGACCTGCTGCGCGGCGATGGTCAGGTGTAGTAGACCTTCACGCCGACCCACGGTGCCCAGACCATGTAACCGTGCTGGAAGTCGACGCGGTTGGAGCCGTTGACGTAGCGCTCGTCGCTGGTGGCCAACCCCAGCTGCGGTTTCCAGGCCTGCGCGAAAGCGCTCGAGGCCCAGTGGGCGCCGGTCTCGGGTGACCACCACACCCGGAACGCCTGGCCACCCGTGAAGTCCTGTTGGCCGTTGGCGAACACGCTCGCGGGCACCGAGTTCCGCTGCATCGCGATGTCGGCCACCGGGCGCGGCGACGACACGTAGCCGCTCGGCAGCTCGTAGATGGTGTTGACCGTGCGGACCTGCGCCCACACCGTCTTGGTGGCCTTGAACACCGGGCTCAGGACCGAGCCGTGCGCCGGGTCGGTGATCTGCGAAAAGCGTAGGAACTCCGGCGATTTCGGTACCCCGGCGGCGATGGTCGCCGCCAGTTCGGCGGCCGCGGGCTTCGGTGTCCAGTCGCTGCGGTAGAGCCCGACGGTGGCGTCGGCCTGGTTGCTTCCGGTCTTGCGGTCACGCGTGGTGTAGACCATGAGCGGGCCGGTGTACGGCATCTCCTGCCACTTGGTGTAGATGTCCTTGAGGTACGCGGCCTGCGTGGTCTCGTTGACCACCGAGGTGGGCTCGCCGTACTCGGTGGCCCAGATCCGCTTGCCCTCGTCGCCGTTGTCGATCATCACCTGGCGCATCTGAACCAGTTGCAGGACAGGCGAATTCGCGATCAGCATGCCGTCGGAGAACTTCAGGTTGTAGTTGTACGGGTGGAACGACAGCGCGTCGAAGTTCCCCTTGGCGCCGGCGGCGTACATCCCGGCGATGAAGCGCACCGGGTTGATCGACCACGAACCGAAGTCCACCACGGCGCCGACGACGCCGCCGATCACCGTCGCGTCCGGGTCGACGGCCTTGATGCGCGGATAGGCCGACTTCAGCAGATCGGTATAGCCCGCGGGATCCGGTGCGGGACTGTAGAAGAACACCGCGTTCGGCTCGTTCCAGATCTCGTATGCGGAGATCTTCCCCTTGTAGCGGGTGGCCACCTTCGTCATGAAATTGCCGTAGGCGTCCGGATCCGACGGCCGGCTGCTCAGCGGCAGGCCGCCCTGCGACATGGCCCAGGGAGGGGTGGCATTGACGAATGCGATGATCGACATGTTCATGGCGGCCGCGGCATTCACCGTCTTGTCGACCAGGCTCCAGTCGAGCTGGCCGAGGATCGGCTCGACGCCGGCCCACGGGATCATCAACCTGATGGTGTTCACGCGGTTGTTGGCCATCAATGCCAGCGTCCGGTTCACGTCATCGGGCGACAGTCCGTAGATGTCGGAGTCGGCGAAGCCGATGGTGGTCGGCAGGTTGACGACATTGGCCCGCTCGGCGATCCTGACCCGCTCAGGGGTGTCCCCTGGGATGCCGGTCAAGACGATGAGGGCGCAGACCATGCTGCCGGCGATCGCCGATGCCACGCTCGAGAAACGGCGGGCGGATCGTCGGGGGCGCTTCCCGGGCATCGTGCAACCGCCCTTCACCTATGAAGTGCGTCGCGAGGCGCAAACGCGCACTCAGTGTGCAGCAGCAATGGGCATTTGCTGTGAATCTGCTTGGGCGTGTCGCCGTATCTGATCTCGGCGTTCTCGGTCTATATGCACCAGGAATGCCAGCAAAATGGAGAATTTGAGCGTGGCCGGCGGGATACCGACCACCGGGTGATCGAGTTGCAGCGCGACAACGCAGAATCCGATGAAGATGCCGCCGTACACCGCCCACGGAAATGAATTGGAACGGATGGCGCGGTAGCTCATGACGCAACCGATCAGCATGATCGCAAAGAACGCCAGACCGGTGAAGATGCCGCCGCGGTAAATCGTCAGCAATGGCGCGTTCGACACGTGGTTGAGCACGAACGCATAGTTGCCGTCCCGGAATTCGAGCCGGTTCCAGCCCTTTCCGAACAGCCAGTAACCGGCCATGGTGTCGGGGAATTCGCGGATGGCATCAATTCGTGACGTGGAACCGACGTCGTCACTGCTGAACGAGTGCGCGAATCTGGTGCGCACCTCGGGTATCGCGGCCGCGAGGCCAACGGCGGCGATCATGGCGGCGATGGCCAGCCCACGGTCCCGCGCCCGCATGGTGTGGAAGGCCAGCACCAGCAGCGCCCCGGCGACGACGGTGAACATGCCGGCCCGACTCAGCGTGAGCAGCAGCGCGACCGCGAAGATGCCGGTCACCACGATGCGCTGCCAACCGGCCAGGACGACCAGGGCGACGGCGATCGAGACCACCAGCGCGATGCCTTCGGCGTTGGGGTCGACCGAGGTGCCGCCGAGGCGCATGGAACGCGCCATGCCGCCGTCGGTGAAGGCGAAGCGGGTGGCGGTGTACTCCGCGGCATAACCGAAGACCCGCAGGTATTTGAACGACGTCTGGTTGGGGTCGAAAGCCACGATGTACAAGCCGAATACGGCGTTGAACAACGTCGCGTAGACGAATATGCGGCCGAATTTCTCCAGATGCTCGGACGTCAGGCTGCTCAGTGCGATCGCGACGAGCGTCACGACCGACCACCGGACGATCTGGATGATGTCGCCCATGCCGACGCCGGTTACCGCGACCGACGCGATCGAGGTGATCACGAGCGCGATGATCGACCATTCCATCGGATGAATCGGGCGGGCCAGTCGCGGATGTACGAACAACGCGACCACCGCACCGAATGCGAACGGCAGATATAAGGGGACGTGAACACCCGGGAAATATCCGAAAGGCAGGGCGCCGGTGACGACCGCCAATCCGTACAAGAACCACAGCGGATGCCGTAATCCGACATAGATGCCGACAACCAGTGCGGCAATAGCGACAATGCCCAACAAAGTGAGCTGGCCGAAAGACGTCGCCAACCAGACCAAGCCCACGATCCCGGCCAGAATCCCGGCCGATGATTTAAGATTGCCGAGTTGACCCAAACGGGCGTTCATGCCGACTATGTTCTCAGCTCGACCAGCTAAGCTCAAGCAGGTTGCCCGGACCCGTGGCGCGTCTGAATGGTCGGTCCGGTTCCCAGCCGTTAATCTGTGAGCCGTCGCATTGCTGAAATAAGGGGCACGACCTTGGAGATCAAAGAGTACCTGCGGATATTCGGCCGGTACTGGTGGGCGATCGTGGCGCTGGCGGTTGTCGGGGGTGTCGCGGGCTGGGCGTGGTGGGAATTCGGTGATCGCGAATACCAGTCCAGCGCGACGCTTTTCGTGGCGACCCAGAACGGCACCTCGGTCACCGAGGCCTACCAGAACAACCTGTTCTCCCAGGACCGCGTGAACTCCTACGCCACCCTCGCCATGAGCGAGCAGGTGGCCGCCCGCGCGGTGGACCAGCTGAAGGCGACCATCTCGGCGGGCGAACTGCGGTCCAAGGTCACTGCCGTCCCGCTGCCCAAGACCGTGTTGCTGCAGGTCTCGGTCACCGACAAGGACCCGGGCCAGGCGCAGACCTACGCCAGCGCGGTGGCCGATCAGCTCGCCGGCCTGGTGGGGGAGCTGGAGACGTCCCGCCGTGGCGGCAGCCCCGCCGCGGGCGCCATCGTGGTGGACGAGGCCGGCTATCCGACCAAGCCCCTGGGCTATTCGATGGTCACCCGCATCGGGATGGGACTGGCCGGTGGCCTCGTTCTCGGCCTGCTGGCGGCCATCGTGCTCGGCATCATCGACCGCCGCGTGCGCGGCCGCGACCGCGTGGCCGACGCCAGTGGTTCGCTGCTCATGGGTGCGCTGCCCGCGGACTCGGCCCGGAGCCATGCGCCGGTGGTCGACCTGACCGCCGAAGGTGCCTATCCGGAGGCGCTGCGCGAGCTCCGCAACAATTTGCGGTTCACCGTGCCGGCAAATCGCAATGAGGCCGCTCGCGTGATCGCGGTGGCCAGTCCGTCGCCGTCCGACGGGCGGACGACGGTGGCCATCGATCTGGCCACCGTGCTGGCCGAGACCGGCCGAAGTGTGGTGCTGGTGGACGGTGACCTGCGCAACCCGGCGGTGGCACAGCGCCTGGACCTGACCCCGGCGGCCCGTCAAGGGGCAGCCGACCGCGGCCTGAGCACCGTGCTGGTCGGCGAGAACACCGTCGCCGAGAGCCTGATCCCCGAGGTCTCCGTCGGTCAGCACCGGATCGCGGTGTTGCCCGCGGGCCCCGCCACCACACGTCCCGGCGAGTTGTGGGCCGGCGACCACACCGAGAGCCTGTTCGCCGACCTGTCCGGCCAGTTCGACTACGTCGTCGTGGACACGCCGCCGCTGGGTAAGTACAACGACGGTGCCGTCGCCGCCGCGCTGTCGGACGGGGCGCTGCTGGTCGGCCGCATCCGGCACACCACGAGCAATGCGCTCACCCGTGCCGTGCAGACCCTGAAGTCCGCCAACGCGGTGCTGATCGGTTCGGTCGCCACCGACGAACCGGTCGAGTTCAAGCTCCACATCGGCGGGTCCGACGGCCCCAAGTCCGGTGGCGACAAGAGCAAGAAGGCGGCGTCGAAGGCCGCCCCCAAGGCTGCACCGCAGCCCGAGGCCAAGACGGCGGCGCACCAGAAGCCGTGATGCGTCAGGTTGAGTTGCGGCGCACGGTACTGGCACTGGCTGCAGTGCTGGTCACCGTGGCTGCGTGCGGCCAGTCGGGCCCGGTGCCGCCGCGACCGGGTGACGACGTGCGTCCCACCCGGGACCTCACCCCGATGTTCCCGGGGGCCGAGGCGTTGCCGCCGCCCGATCTCACCGACGACGGCCCGGGTTCCCTTGTCGAGCTGAAGCCCGTCAAAGGCGACCGCAGCTTCGACGAGGCCGGCGCCACCGCGGCGCGCATCGTGTACCGGTCCACCAGCGGCGTGGACGGCCGTCCCATCCAGGTCAGCGCGCTGATCGCGGTGCCCCCGGGCCCCGCGCCCAAGGGCGGCTGGCCCATCATCTCGTTCGGGCACGACACCACCGGGCTGCTGCCGAAGTGCGCGCCGACCCTCGCGCCGCAGTTCTGGGGCTACTCGACCGGCATGACGGTGTATCTGCGGCGCGGCTTCGCCATCGCCCTGTCCGACTACCAGGGGCTGGGCATCGACCCCGGTTCCAGCGCCCGGCAGCACTCCATCCTGGACGCGAACAGCCTGGGCAACAGCATCATCGACGCCGCTCGCGCGATCCATCGTGCCGCTCCGTCGACCAGCACCAACTGGGGTGCGCTGGGCGCCGGTGAAGGCGGCCTGGCCGCGTGGGCCGCGGCCGAACGCAACGGCACCTACGGCGCCGGCATGAACATGGTCGGCGCGGTGGCGGTCAACCCGATCGCCGATCTGGCGCCGCTCGCCGACCCGGACCGCACCGCCGCGCTGGCGACCGCCGATCAGTACCGGCTGCAGATCCGGGCGCTGCAGAGCCTGGAAACCATGCAGCCCGACTTCGACCTCGACGCGCACCGCTCGGCGAAACTCAAGGACCAGTGGGACCTGTTGGTCGACTGTGCGCCGCGCGACGTCGCGGCCGCCCAGCTGGCGCTGAATCAGTTGACTCCCAACGACTTCCAGGCCAAGGACGCGGCCGCCGCCGCTGACCTCAAGCGGCGCCTCGGTGCCGTCGCGCTGCCCAGTCCCGTTGCGGGCCCGAACGATCCGCCGGTGTTGGTGGCGTTCGGTACGGCCGACACCGTCAACCCGGCGGCCGGCGTGCTGACGGCCACCGCGGCCGCGTGTGCCCGCGGCCAGCAGATCGTGCTGATGCGCGGCGTCGGCGACACCGGCGTGATCAACGACCAGACGATGCAGAACGCGCTGGCGTGGCTGCAGGCGCGGTTCGACGGCGAGCGCGTGGCCGACGTCTGTGTGGGGGCGACGTGATCACCCCGGCCGGAGTGCCGCGGGTGCGCGACTACGTGCTGTTCGTCAAGAACAGCTGGGTGCTGGTGCTCGTCACCACCATCGCGAGCGCGCTGATGGGCTGGGTGGGCTGGGAGTACGCCAAGCCGGAGTACCGGTCGACCGCATCGGTTTTCGTCCGGACCGAGGGCAGCGCATCGCCGCTCGACGCCTACTACGGCGACGCCGGCATGCTCGGCCTGATGGAGACCTACCGGAACCTGGCCACCAGCTCCCAGATCACCGCACCCATCATCCAGAAGCTGGGCCTCATCGAGTCCGACAAGGAACTCGCGGCCCGGATCGTCATATTGCCCAGTGCCACAGCGATGTTGAACGTCACGGTCACCGGCGGTGATGCCGACCAGACCACGCAGATCGCGCACGAGGTCGTCAACGACCTCGTCGCGGTGGGCAACCGGCTGGCTCTGGTCGCCGGTACCAGCGCGACGCTCGTCGTCATCGACGACGCCAGTCCCGCCCAGCGGGTGGGCGGCGTGTGGTCCTACGTGATGACCGGGACGGTCCTGGGTTTCGCACTGTGCGTCATCGCGGTCATCGCGCGGGCGCTGATCTTCGACCGGGTACAGAGTCGCCGCCACCTCGAGCGGGTGATCGGTGACGCGAGCGCCGGGACCTCGGGATGAACTCGCCGTGGCTGCGGCGCGTCGCCGCGGCGGCGCTGCTGGCCGCGGTGTGCCTGACCGCGCCGGCCTGCCAGAGTGACTCGGCACCGAAAAAGGCCGGGCCACCAACGGCTCCGGGGATCGATCTCAAACCTGACACCACCGGCGCCGGCGAGGTGCCCGGGGCGCTGGTGTCGGCCTCGACGTTCCCCACGCTGGACCTGCGGCTGAAATCGGCGGTCTCGCTGGCCGCGCGCATCGCCTACACGTCGACGTCGGGGATCACCGGCGAGCACACCGAGGTATCGGGTTCGGTGTTCGTGCCGAACGGGACACCGCCGCCGGGCGGCTGGCCGGTCATCGTCTTCGGCCACGCGACGTCCGGCATGCAACGCGACTGCGGACCGTCGGGCTCGTCGACGTTGCAGGGGCTGTCCCAGCCGATCACCACGCTGGTCAAGGCCGGCTACGTGGTGAGCCTGCCGGACTATCAGGGCCTCGGTCCGGGGACCGTCGGCCATCCGTACGCCGATGCCACGACGGTGGGCTACAACGTCATCGACTCCGTGCGCGCGGCGCACAAGCTGGTGCCGCAGTCGTCGGACCGGTGGCTGGCCGTCGGGGTGTCCCAGGGTGGCCAAGCCGCTTGGGCCGCAAACGAACTCGCCGCCCGATACGGCACCGGGCTCAACCTCGTCGGCACCGTCAGCCTCTCACCGGCCACCGATCTCACCGGTCTGGCCGCCGGAGCGGCGGCCGGCAGCCTGTCGAAGGAGCAGGGCGCCATCCTGCAGCTGATCCTGGCGTCCCTGGCGACGGAGAACCCGTCGCTGAACCTCGCGGACTATCGCCACGGCGAGATCGTCGAGCACTGGGACATCCTGGCCTCGTGCCGCACGGGGGACGCCGCGGCGCGGACCGCGGCGATCGACAAGATCACGCCCGACGACCTACGGCCGGCGAACCCGCAGGCCGAAGCGACGCTGCAGGACCTGCTGGCCAAGCGGAGCCTGCCCAAGGAGCCGGCGTCCGCGCCGATGCTCGTGCTGTACGGCGGCCAGGACACGCTGCTGCCGCCGGACTGGACGAACAAGGCGCTCGCCGCCGCGTGCCGCCTCGGCGACGTCATCGACATCATGTTCCAGCCGACCAAGGGGCACGCCGACATCGACGTGGCCGTGTCCTACGACTGGATCAAGGACCGCTTCGACGGCGTCCCCGCCCCGAACAGTTGTCCGTCATTCAATTCCACGCAGGGAGCAGGACAGTGAACGCGCCGACCTCGGCACCGGTCCGGACCCGGGCCCGCATCATCGGGCTGGACGGCGCCCGCGGGCTGTCGTGCCTCGGCGTCGCCGTCATGCACGTCACCGGGCACTACTCGCCGCAGACGGCCTACCACTGGAAGACGAACCTGGTCGGGCTGTCGCTGATCTTCTTCTACGCGCTCAGCGGGTTCCTGCTGTTCCTGCCCTACGTGCGCAACCTGATCGAGCAGCGCGAACTGCCCAGCACCGCGAACTTCGCCGTCCACCGCATCGCCCGCATCCTGCCCGGCTACCTGGTCATCTTCCTGCTGTGCAACTACCTGCTGCAGATCGTCTACATCGAGAACGCGTCACTGCAGCCGACGCGCACCGAAGACGGCACCGGCATGATCACCGACCCGTGGCAGCTGATCGCCAACCTGACCCTGATGCAGTCGTACATCCCGAAGTACTTCCAGACCGGCCTGAACCCGTCGTGGTCGCTGACGCTGGAATACGCCTTCTACCTTTCGATCCCGCTGCTGGGCATGCTGCTGTTCGCCCTCGCCCGGCGATCGAACCTGCGGCCGTGGGTCATCGTGTCCCTCGGCCCGGCACTGCTGATCGCGCTGGGCTTCATCGGCCGGGCCTTCGTGCCGTGGATGATCTCGGCACTGCACCTGACCGATCCGACGGAGATCAACTGGGGCGCCAACTGGGTCGCGGTCTACACCAAGACCTTCCTGACCAACTCCGACACCTTCGCGTTCGGCATGGCCGCCGCGGTGCTGGTCGTGGCCATGGAGCACAACGCGATTCGCGAGAAGCTCAGCCGGCGCGTCCGGCTGTACAGCTTCCTGGCGATGTTCCCGGCGGGCATCGTCATGCTCGGGTTGATCGCCCTGGCCAACCCGTACGCGACATCGGCCCTGGCGGTGCTGTGCGCGCTGGGCATCCTCGTCATCGTCGCGCCGCTGTTCCGCGGGGAGCGGTCCGGGCTGGCCGAGCTGCTGGACACCGCGCCCTTCCGGTTCGTCGGGAAGGTCTCGTTGTCGGCCTACCTCTGGCATTTCCCCCTCATGCTGTTGCTGGGACGCTGGGGCCTGATGGCCGGCGACACCGTGCCCGGCATGCTGCGCAACGTGGCGCTCGTCCTGGCGGTGACACTCGTGGTCTCGGCCGTCACGTACTACGCAGTGGAAGAACCCGTCATGAAATTCGCCAAGCGGTACCGCACCAGGTGGTCCTGAATGCGTCGTGCGATCCAGTGGGGCGCCGCGCTCGCGGCAGTGCTCCTGATCGCGGCGTCGTTGCCGGTGATGTGGCAGGTCGGTAGCTGGGCCCTGGACAAGCTGCGGCACGGCGACGCCGGTGACCCGGTGCCGATCCGCACCGCCGACCTCACCGGCTCGGGGCCAGGCAGCCTGATCAGCGCCATGACGATGCCGGCGCTGACCAACTCGGTGGAAGGCAAGGATCTGCAGGCCGCCCGCGTGGTCTACCGATCCACCTCGGGTGACACCGATGCGCCGACGGTGGTGTCGGGATCGGTGTTCACGCCCCGCGGCCAGGCGCCCGACGGCGGCTGGCCGGTGATCGCGCTGGCCCACGGCACCACCGGCATCGACCAGCCCTGTGCGCCGTCGCTGTCGGCGAATCTCCTCGGCAACGTGGTGTTCGTGCAGGGCTTCGTCAACCTCGGTTTCGCCGTGGCCCTCGCCGATTACCAGGGGCTGGGTGCCCCCGGTGTCCATCCGTACACCGACAGCCGCACCGCGGGCCGCAACGTCATCGACTCCGTCCGCGCCCTGCGCCACACCTTCCGCGACATCTCGAACCGCTGGGCCGTGTTCGGCGGCTCGCAGGGCGGCGGCGCGGCGTGGGCCGCAGACGAACAGGCGCGCACCTACGCGCCCGAACTCGACCTGATCGGGGCGGCCGCCAGCGTGCCGTCGGCCGACGTGGCGGGCATCGTCGACAAAGCCGTCGCGGGCACCATGACCAAAGATCAGGAAGCGGCGTTCCAGGCGATCGTCGAGTCGCTGGCCCGGCTGCATCCGGACCTGAACCGCGACGACTACCGCAGGGGCGCGGCGGCCCGGTACTGGAAGGTGCTGTCGGCGTGCTCGGGGCCCGACGTCGCCTACCGCGCCACCGCCATCGACGCGATCGGACCGACCGACCTGGCGCCCGTCGACGCGGCGGCCGCCGACCGGCTCCGTCGCCTGCTGCAGGACTGGGCGCTGCCGCAGCAGCCGCTGTCGGCTCCCATGTCGGTGGTCTACGGCGGCAAGGACACCTTCCTCGACCCGGAATGGACGAAGGCCGCCATCGCCCGCGCATGTTCGCTGGGCGGTACGGTGGTCTGGAATTTCCAGCCGGACGGTGGGCATGCCGATATTGACGGACCGGGTCAATTGCGGTGGCTGGCAGAACGATTCAGGGGAGGCGAGGCGGTCAATGACTGTCCTGCGCAGGGGACCACGTAATCCCGACGGCGACAGCCCGATTCATCAACAGTTGCTGATCGAGGCGAAATGCATCGTGAAGCGACTCATCGCGCCCCGCGGCACCCCCGTCGGCGAGCCCGAGCGGCCATACCTGATCCTGCCGATCCTGGGGCAGTCCAACGCGTTCGGCATGGGGCTGCCCGTCGAGCCCGACGGCTTGGACCGGCCCCATCCGCTGGTGCACCAGTGGGCCATGTGCGGGCCGTCCAAAGGCACCGCGGTGCTGGCGACGCAGCCGCTGCTGCACGAAATACCTTGCAAATACGTCGGTTTCGGTCCGACCTTCGCCAAGCAACTCGCCGAGGACACCGGACGTCCGGTGCTGCTGATCCCCGGTGCCCGCGGCGACACCTCGTTCACCCCGAAGAACGGGCACACCTGGGATCCGGCCGACCGCAAGACCCGCGTGAACCTGTACCGCCGGGCCGTGAAGGCCATCGACGCGGCGCTCGCGCGGTATCCCGGCAGTGAGATCGCCACCGTGCTCTGGCATCAGGGGGAGACCGACGTGCCACTGATCTCCGGCGCGCAGTACCAGGAGAAGCTCGACTCGCTGATCGGGGACATGCGCGCGCGGTACGGGGAGCGCCTGCCGTTCGTGCTGGGCCAGATGGTGCCCGAGGAGATGGAGCTGAGCGGCAAGCCCTACGCCGCGATCGACGCCGTCCACGCCGACACCCCGAACCGGTGGCCACTGACCACCTTCGTGCCGGGCCCGCGTGATTCGTACAACAGTCCCGACGATCGGCACTACAGCGCCGCCGGGCAGCGCGAGTTGGGTCGCCGCATGTGGCAGCAGTACCGCGAGATGTGCGCCGAACAACTGGCGGACTATGGCACGCGGTGACCTCGGCCGAATCGTTCGTCGCGTCATCGGCGTGGTCACGATCGTCCTGCTCGTCGATGTCGGGCTGGCCGGGGTGGTGCTGTTCGCCAACGCCAAGTCCGATCAGCTGCAGCGGGCCGACGCGATCATCGTGCTGGCCGGCGAGCACGACGGCCGCGAACAGTACGGGCTGAGCCTGGCTCGCCAGGGCTGGGCGCGCACCGTCGTGCTGTCCAACCCGTACCTACCGGGCGACCCGCAGATGAAGAGCGCCTGCGCGCCGGCGGCGGACATCGAGGTGATCTGCCGCAAGCCGGAGATCCTGACCACCCGCGGCGAGGCCATGATGATGCGCCGGCTCTCCGAGGGCCGGTCCTGGCACCGGATCATCGTGGTCAGCTGGCGGTATCACCTGCCGCGCGCCCGCCTGGTCTTCCGGCAGTGCTATTCCACGGACCACGGTTCGGTTGTTGCGGTGGCTTTGCCCAGGGACTACGACTTCTCGCCGATCGGGTGGGAGCTGACGTTCTTCTATCAGTTTGCCGGGTTCGCTAAGGCCGCGCTGCAGGGACGCTGTACTTGACCTGCCTATTTTTCTGATCGGTGGTATTTTCGAGCAAACGATGCGATAGTAGTCGCAGTTCGCTGAGCGGGGGCTATGGCGAACGGCCAGCAAATGGGAGGGAGTAGGCGTCAGTGTCCGTGGCAGAAGAACTCTTCGTTCCCGAGGCTTCTCCCGCGCGTCCCGTGCGGGCCGTCGCGCCTTTAGCTGACCGGGCCTGGCAGACCCGCTACCGCTGGTGCCTGATCGCATTCGATCTGGTCGTGGTCGTGTTGGCCCTGGCGAGCGCCCAGTTCGTCAAGCTCGGTACACCGGACGCTTCCCTGGAATTCACTTCGACGTACCTGCACGTCTTCTCGTACTACTCGGTGCTGTCGGCGTTCGTCGCCGTCATCTGGCTGGCGATGCTGGCCGCGTACCGCACCCGGTCGCCGCGCATCGTCGGCGCCGGCGTCGAGGAGTACCGCCGGGTGTTCTCCGCGACCCTGGCCACCGTCGGCATCATCGCCGTCGCCCTCATGATCTTCCGCCCTGAATACGCTCGCGGCTACTTGGCCGTCGCGCTGCCGCTCGGCCTCGTCGGCCTCGTCGTCGGCCGGACCATCTGCCGCCGCGTGCTGGCCCGGCTGCGCCGGCGCAACAAGTGTGTCGCCTCGGTGCTGGCGGTCGGCGACCCGCGCGCCGTGAGCAACCTGGTGCAGTCCCTGCACCGCGAGTGGTGGTACGGCTACTCCGTCCGCGGCGTCTGTCTCACCGGTCGTCCCGCCGGCGGCACGTTCGATGTCGCCGGGGTCGGCGAGCTGCCGGTGCTCGGCAACGAGTCCCAGGTCTCCGACGCCATTTCCCAGGCCGGCTTCGACGCCGTCGCCCTGACCACGACCGATCACCTCGGGCCCGAAGGCGTGCGTGAGCTGTCCTGGGAGCTCGACAAGCTCGGCATCGACATGGTGGTGTCGCCGAGCGTCATCGACGTCGCCGGTCCCCGGCTCACCATGCGTCCCGTCGCCGGTCTGCCGCTGATCCACGTCGAGCGTCCGCAGTACAGCGGGACCAAGAAACTCCAGAAGCGCGCCTTCGACGTCTTCGTCGCGCTGTTCGCGCTCACGGTCACCGCGCCGCTGATGGTGCTGTCGGCCATCGCCATCAAGCTGACCAGCCGCGGCCCGGTCTTCTACCGCTCCGAGCGAATCGGCTTGGACGGCAAGCCGTTCCAGATGACGAAGTTCCGCACCATGGTGCAGGGCGCCGACCGCATGGTCGACGACCTGATCAGCCTCGACCTCAACGAGAGCGGCAGCGGCGTGCTGTTCAAGATCCACGACGACCCGCGCGTCACACTGGTCGGAAAGTACCTGCGGCGCTACAGCATCGACGAACTGCCGCAGTTCTTCAACGTGCTGCGCCGCGACATGAGCGTCGTCGGGCCGCGCCCGCCGCTGCGCCGCGAGTTCGACACGTACAACGAGCAGGTGCGCCGCCGGCTGCTGGTGCTGCCCGGGATCACCGGGCTGTGGCAGGTCAGCGGCCGCGCCGACCTGTCGTGGGAGGACTCGGTGCGACTCGACCTGTCGTACGTCGAGAACTGGTCGATCACCAACGACCTGCTGATCGCGGCCAAGACCTTCCGCACCATCATCGGCGGTTCTGGCGCCTACTGAGCCCGGGCGGGCGACCGCCGGTGAATAATCCCCATTGATGCGTAAAGCCCTGCCGTGGATAGTGGTGGCCGTCCTGGTCGTCGGTGGTCTCACCGCCGCGACCTACCTCCGGCCGCTGGCCCTGATCGCGGCCTCCAAGACCCTGGACATGTTCATTCCGCTGTCCGGCGCGCCGGAGCCGATCGGTTCGGCCGATCTCGCCGGCTCGGGCCCGGGCACCCTGCTGTCGGCGACGACCATGCCGGGGGTCACCAGCACCTTCACCGGCCAGGGGATTCGCGCCGCACGCGTGGTGTACCGCTCGACCTCGGGTGACACCGGCGCGCAGACCGTCGTCTCGGGCGCGGTGCTCACCCCGCTGGGCCGGGCGCCCAAGGACGGCTGGCCCGTGGTGGCCCTCGGGCACGGCACCCTGGGCATCGACAACAACTGCGGGCCGTCGCTGTCGCCGACCCTGATGAACCTGTTGCCCATCGCGAAAGTGGTGATCAACCTCGGGTACGCCGTCGCGCTGGCCGACTACCAGGGACTGGGCGTCAAGGGTGTGCACCCGTACTCCGACGCCCGCACCGCCGGTCTCAACATGATCGACGCGGTCCGCGCGGCCCGGCATGTGTTCGGCGACATCGGGGCGACGTGGGCGGCGTTCGGCGACTCGCAGGGTGGCGCCGCGGCCTGGGCCGCCGACGAGCAGGCCGAGCCCTACGCCCCGGAACTCAAGTTGGTCGGTGCGGTCGCCGTGGCGCCCGCCGCCGATATCAGCGGCCTGGTGGCGAAATCGCAGACGGGCACGTTGACCAGCGAGCAGCGACCGGTGCTGCAGGCGCTGATCGAATCACTGGCCCGGCTGCACCCCGACCTGAACCGCGACGACTACCGGCACGGCGGTGCGTCCCGCTACTGGAACGTGCTGACGGACTGCAGCGCCGGCGCGGCCTACAAGCGTGCCGTGGCCGCCGGTCAACTCGGGCCGCGTGACTTCCTGCCGGTTTCGCCGGATGCCGCCCAGCGGCTGCAGGATCTCTTGCAGGCGTGGGCAATTCCACAGCGCCGGCTGACCGCGCCGCTGTACGTCTGGTACGGCGGTCAGGACCCCTTCATCGATTCCGTGTGGACGAAGGCGGCCATCGGGCGCGCCTGTTCGCTCGGGGGCACGGTCACGACAGAGTTCGACCCGCGCGGCGGCCACAACCCGCCCGCGGCGCAGGAGATGCTCGACTGGATGGCGGATCGGTTCGCCGGGAAGAAGGTAACCAATGACTGCTGAGCTGCTGCCGCTGGACGCCGCGGCGATCCAGGCGTCCGTCGGCGACGGCTGGCGCGTCGAGGTGGTGGCCCAAACCGGTTCCACCAACGCCGATCTCGCGGCGCGGGCACAGTCCGGTGAGAACGTCGGGGGCGTCGCCCTGTTCACCGAGGACCAGACGGAGGGACGCGGGCGTCAGGGCCGCACCTGGACGGCGGTGCCGCGGTCGCAGATTCTGGTGTCGATCGGCGTGGACACCACCGACGTGCCGAGCGAAACCTGGGGCCTGTTGTCACTGGCCGCCGGCGTGGCTGTCGTCGAGGCCGTTGCCGAGGTGGCCGGCGTGCAGGCCGCACTCAAGTGGCCCAACGACGTGCTGGTGGGCACCGGCAAGCTGGCCGGGATTCTCGCGGAGGTCGCGGCGCCGGCCGGCGGCTCGCCCGTCATCGTCGTGGGTATCGGGCTGAACGTGTCGCTCGCCGCGGACGAACTGCCCGACCCGGTGGCCGTCTCGCTGTTGAGTCTCGGTGCGGCACAAGCGGATCGGCAGCAGCTGGCCGTGGCGCTGTTGAACCGTCTGCACGCGCGGATCGCCGAATGGCGCGCGGGTGGCAACGTCGAGCTGCTGGCCATCTACCGCAAGCACAGCGCCACGCTCGGGCAGTCGGTGCGGGCCGAGTTGCCCGGTGGGCGTGAGGTGGTCGGGCAGGCCACCGAAATCGACGCCGGTGGTGCGCTGGTGATCGATTCGGCCGACGGCCCGGTGGCCGTCTCGGCGGGTGACGTCGTGCATTTGCGGCCCGCCACGGATTGAGCACGGCCTAGAGTCTGGGTATGGGTTACCCGGACAACGTGCTGGCGGCCGACGAACATGTTGTGCTGCATCGGCACCCGCACTGGAAGCGACTGATCGGGCCGGTGCTGGTGCTGCTGGCCGGGACGGCGCTGGCGGCGTTCGTCGCGGCGGTGGTCAATCACACCAACTGGGATTCGAACGCCAAGAACATCATCTTCGCGGTGATCGGTGTGGTCTGGCTGGTGGTGACCGGCTGGCTCACCGTCTGGCCGTTCCTGAACTGGCGCTCAACGCATTTCGTGATCACGGACCGGCGGGTGATGTTCCGGCGCGGTGTGCTGACGCGGTCGGGTATCGACATCCCGCTGGCGCGCATCAACAGTGTGGAGTTCCGGCACCAGCTACTGGACCGGATACTGCGCACCGGCACGCTGATCATCGAGTCGGCGTCGCAGGATCCCCTGGAATTCCATGACATTCCGCGGGTGGAGCAGGTCCACTCGCTGCTGTATCACGAAGTCTTCGACACCTTGGGTTCCGAGGAGTCGCCCAGCTGAGGGTCGTCGCCGAGTTCGTCGTAGGCCTCGGCGAAACCGCCGGCGGTGATCGTCGCCTCGAGCGTCATGTCGGGGGCGTGCTTGGCCATCTCGTCGGGGAACACCCAGCGGCGGAACGCCCAGAACCGGAACGCCATCTGCAGCAGGTTGCCGATGATGTACGCCGACAGGAAGTCGGCGATGTTCTCGATGGTCAGCGAGACGTTGGGCTGGCGCAGTTGCAGCACATAGCTGGACACCCACAGCGGGGCCATGCTCAGCAGCACGCCGACGCCGCTGACGGCGAAGAACAGCAGCGCCTCGTGGTGGCGCAGGCGGCCACCGCGGTTCTGGAAGCTCCATTCGCGGTTCAGCACGTACGACGCGATGACCGCGACGATGCCGGCGATGATCTTGGCGGTCACCGGCTTGGGCTCGAGCACCGTGAGCTTGAGGGTGTAGAAGATGCCCGAGTCGATGACGAACGTCGTGGCGCCGACGATGGCGAACTTGATGAGCTCGTGATGCCGCTCGGCAAACGGCCGGATCACTCGCGGGAGCCGCGCGATGGTGGCCTCGGTGAACGACATAAGCGGCCAGTTTACGGAAACTACCTGCATTTCACGTACCCGTGCAGGTAGCGGGCGGTAGCTAGTCGGCATAGGCAGATTCGGGGGACACCGTCGGTGCGTGACAAACTAGGCGCCGTGACGCAACCCCCCGTCGTGGCAATGATCGGTGGCGGCCAGCTGGCCCGCATGACCCACCAGGCCGCCATCGCGCTCGGCCAGACCCTGCGAGTGCTGGCCGTTTCCGCCGACGAGCCGGCCGCCCAGGTGAGCCCGGCGGTGGTGCTGGGCTCGCACACCGACCTCGAGGCGTTGCGCCAGGTCGCGGCCGGTGCGTCGGCCCTGACGTTCGATCACGAGCACGTGCCGACCGAGCTGCTGCAGACCCTCGTCGCGGACGGCGTCAACGTGGCCCCGCCGCCGGCGGCGCTGGTGCACGCCCAGGACAAGCTGGTCATGCGCCGCCGGCTGGCCGAGCTCGGCGCGCCGGTCCCGCGCTACCGGGAAGTGGCCTCGACCGCTGATCTCGATGCCATCGACGAGCTCGCCGCGGAGGTGGGCGGCGGCCTCGTGGTGAAGGCCAGCCGCGGTGGCTATGACGGCAAGGGCGTCACCCTGACCGACGACGTGGCGCAGGCCCGCGCCGCCGCCGAGGGCTATCTGGCCGCCGGCGTCGCGGTGCTGGTGGAGGAGAAGGTCGCCATGCGCCGCGAGCTGGCCGCGCTGGTCGCGCGCTCGCCGTTCGGGCAGGGCGCGGCGTGGCCCGTCGTGCACACCGTGCAGGAGGACGGCATCTGCGTCGAGGTGATCGCACCGGCGCCGCAGCTGGACCCCGCGGTGGCGACGGCGGCCGAACAGCTCGCGCTGCGGATCGCCGATGAACTCGGTGTCGTCGGCGTGCTGGCGGTCGAGCTCTTCGAGACGGTCGACGGCGCGCTGGTGGTCAACGAGCTGGCCATGCGGCCGCACAACTCCGGGCACTGGAGCATGGACGGCGCGACGACCAGCCAGTTCGAGCAGCACCTGCGCGCGGTGCTGGACTACCCGCTGGGTTCGACGGCGCCGCTGGCTCCCGTGACGGTGATGGCCAACGTGCTGGGCGCCCCGACGCAGCCGGAGATGTCGATGGACGAGCGGCTGCACCACCTGTTCGGCCGGCTGCCCGAGGCCCGGGTGCACCTGTACGGCAAGGGGGAGCGGCCCGGCCGGAAGATCGGTCACGTCAACATCGTCGGCGCGCCGGGCGGCTCGCTCGACGACGCGGACTACGTGGCCGACGTACGCGAGCGCGCCGTGCGGGCCGCGCATTGGTTGTCACACGCTGAGTGGACCGACGGATGGAGTGGACATGAGTGAGCGCGCGGGCGGACCCCGGGTCGGCCTGATCATGGGCAGTGACAGCGACTGGTCGGTGATGGAGGACGCGGCCACCGCACTCGCCGAGTTCGAGGTGCCGTTCGAGGTCGGCGTGGTGTCGGCGCACCGCACCCCACAGCGCATGCTCGACTACGCCAAGACCGCCGCGGACCGCGGTGTCGAGGTGATCATCGCCGGCGCCGGTGGCGCCGCGCACCTGCCCGGCATGGTGGCGTCGGCCACGCCGCTGCCGGTGATCGGTGTGCCCGTGCCGCTGGCCCGTCTCGACGGCATGGACTCGTTGCTGTCGATCGTGCAGATGCCGGCCGGCGTGCCGGTCGCCACGGTGTCGATCGGCGGCGCGCGTAACGCGGGCCTGCTGGCGGTACGCATTCTGGGGTCGGCAGATGCCGGATTGCGGGCCCGGATGCAGCGGTTCCAGGCGGACCTGGAGCAGATGGTGCTCGACAAGGATGAGGCGCTGCGTAATCGGTTGCTGGGCAAGTAAGCTCACGATCGATGAAATCTTCATTCGCGCGGTACCGCAGCGTCGGCCACAAGCTCGTCACGGGATTCATGGAGCCTGAGGTGCTCCTGGTCGCCGGTGCGCTGGACGAGGCCCAGCGGGCCAGGTCCGTCGGCGGTGCGGTCGCTGAGATCGGTGTGCACCACGGCAAGCTGTTCATCGGCCTGAACCTGTTGCAGCGGGACGGCGAGAAGTCCGTCGCCATCGACATTTTCGGTGACCAGGACCTCAACATCGACGGCTCCGGCGCCGGTGACCTGGCGAAGTTCACCAGCAACGTCGACGTCTGGTCGTCGATGGACGGCGTGGTGATCCACCAGGGCGACTCGACGAAGCTGACGCCCGAGGTGCTGCTGGAGGAGGCCGGCGGGCCCATCCGGTTCTTCAGTGTCGACGGTGGGCACACCGAGGAGATCGTCTACAGCGACATGCAGCTCGCCGAGGCCACGCTGGCCGACGGCGGCATCGTCATCGCCGACGACGTATTCAACGAGTTCTGGCCCGGCGTCGCGGTCGGCACGCTCAAGTACCTCGATGACGGCGCCGGCCTGGCCCCGTTCGCGATCGGCTTCAACAAGGTGTTCTTCACCCAGCCCGAGTTCTGCGACTACTACCAGGCCGAACTGGAGTCGGCGGCGCACCGCTCGGCGCGAATCCAGCACACCACCTCGGTTTTCGCCGGGCATCCGGTGCTGCTGCTTGGCCCGGTGACGGCCGTCGACGTCCTGCGCCGCAGCGAGACGTTGCGCACCGTCTATCACCGCACCTACCGCGAGTTGGTCCGTGGGCTGCAGAAGGTGTCGGGTCAGGGGCGGTAAAGTTACCGGCGAGTAGCAACCCGCATCTCGCCACATGGGCAGGCAAGGAGCCATCAATGTCTATCGGTAACCCGTCATTCGATCTGTTTCAGCTGCCGGAAGAGCATCAGGAGCTCCGGGCCGCCATTCGGGCCCTCGCCGAGAAGGAGATCGCTCCGTACGCCGCCGAGGTCGACGAGCAGGCCCGGTTCCCCCAGGAGGCCAGTGACGCGCTGACGGCATCCGGTTTCAACGCCGTGCACGTGCCCGAGGAGTTCGGCGGCCAGGGCGCGGACTCGGTGGCCGCCTGCATCGTCATCGAGGAGGTGGCCCGGGTCGACGTGTCGGCGTCGCTGATCCCCGCGGTCAACAAGCTGGGCACCATGGGCCTGATCCTGAGCGGCTCCGACGAGCTCAAGCGCAAGGTGCTGCCGGACCTGGTCGACGGCAAGCTCGCGTCGTACGCGCTGTCCGAGCGCGAGGCCGGCAGTGACGCCGCCGCCATGCGCACGCGCGCCAAGGCCGACGGCGACGACTGGATCCTCAACGGCGCCAAGGCCTGGATCACCAACGGCGGCAAGTCGACGTGGTACACCGTGATGGCGGTGACCGACCCCGACAAGGGTGCCAACGGCATCTCGGCGTTCATGGTGCACATCGACGACGAGGGCTTCAGCATCGGCCCGAAGGAGCGCAAGCTCGGCATCAAGGGTTCGCCGACCGTTGAGCTGTACTTCGAGAACTGCCGCATCCCGGGTGATCGCATCATCGGCGAGCCGGGCACCGGTTTCAAGACCGCGCTGGCGACGCTCGACCACACCCGCCCCACCATCGGCGCGCAGGCCGTCGGTGTGGCGCAGGGCGCGCTGGACGCCGCGATCGCGTACACCAAGGACCGCAAGCAGTTCGGCAAGTCGATCAGCCAGTTCCAGGGCGTCGAGTTCATGCTCGCCGACATGGCGATGAAGACCGAGGCCGCCCGCCTCATGGTCTACAACGCGGCGGCGCGCGCCGAGCGCGGCGAAGGCAACCTGGGCTTCATCTCCGCGGCGTCGAAGTGTTTCGCCTCGGACGTGGCCATGGAGGTGACCACCAACGCCGTGCAGTTGTTCGGCGGCGCCGGTTACACCGTCGACTTCCCGGTGGAGCGCATGATGCGCGACGCCAAGATCACCCAGATCTACGAGGGCACCAACCAGATTCAGCGGGTCGTGATGTCCCGCGCCCTGCTGCGCTGACGCCGGCCGCTAGAGGTCGGCGGTGACCTTCTCCGTCGCGCGGCGCCGCTCCAGCGCGCCCGCGTCGGGGTTGGCCACCTGCACCAGGGAGGCGCCGCCGGCGAACACCGCCAGCAGATTGGCGACCAGTTCGTCGGGGGTGTCCCACGGTGCCGTCGACAGCAGCCGGGTGCCGGCGGTGAATCCCTTTGCCGCCGCACCGTTTCGGGCCGCGGCGAGGACGTCGTCGACGGAGCGGCCCGCGAGTGCCGGCCCCGGGGTGCGTTCGGGCACGATCTGGTCGCCGTGCACCCGCACGGACGTGGCGTAGTCGGTGACACCGATCGGGAGGTCGGGGACGGGCTTGCCGAACGGATCGAGCGACAGCACGACGACCTCGCTGGCGCCGGTCTCGTCGGCCGCGTCGATGCGGTCGGCCGTGCACAGCGCGATATCGCACTGCGTCGGAAGTGGTTCTCCGACAACTACTTCCGCGCCGATGTACCAGATACCGAACAACACGCCCGCCGTCTGCCAGTGCGCGGGCAGCAGCACCGCGACCCGGCTGCCCGGACCGGCGCCGAGCTCGTCCCGCAGCAGGTTGGCGGTCTTGGCGGCCCAGTTGCCCAGCGTCACCGCCGACAGCTCGATGCGCTCGCCGGTGGCGTCGTCGTAGTAGGTGATGCGCGGCCCGGCCGGGTCGTCGCGCAGCAGCGGGTCGAGGATCGCGCCGGCCAGGTTGGTCATCGTCAGTCCACGCACTTGGGGTCGGCTGCGCCCGCGGTGATGATCGGCGACGGCGGGACCGGCGTGCTGGAGCCGGAATCGCCGGTGTCGGAAGCGGATTGCGTCACGGTGTGGCTGCCGCCGTCCAAACCGGAGCCGGGGCCCGCGTAGTCGTGCGCGAGCACCACCCGGACCGCGCCGCTGGGCACCGAGGCGTTCTCGACCACCGGCAGATTGCCCAGCTGCTCGGCGATGGCGTGCGCGCCGAGATCGTCGGACTTCGCGGCCTGGATCTGGCTCGACGGCACATGGTCGGCCTCGTTGTTGCCGATCTTGCCTGCGACGAAGCCCTTTTCGGTGAGCACCTCCGACACCGCCGCGGCCAGCCCGTTGATGTCGCTGTCGTTGACGACGTCGACGGTGGTGTTTCCGGGGGTGTACGCGAGCTTTTCGGTCTTGCCCTCGGCCTGGTCCTGCAGCAGACCGGCGACCCACTGCTGCACCTGCGCCGGGTCGACGCGCACGACGCTCTGGGTGCCGTCGTCGCTCCAGCCGTCCTCGGCGAGCACCGGGATGGTGGCGAACGCGACGTTGCCGCCGGCCAGCTTCTGCATCTGCTGGACGAAATCCATGATGTCCCAACCATCGGACAGCACGACCGACCGCTGCACGGCGCTGCGGAGCCGGCTCAGCGTGCTGGGGCTGGACAGCGTCTGCCCGGAGATGATGTCGTGCGCCAGCGACGCCATGAACACCTGCTGGCGGGTCACCCGGTCCAGGTCGCCGCGGGGCAGATCGTGGCGCTGCCGCACGAAGCTCAGGGCCTGCGGGCCGTTGAGCTTCTGCCAGCCGGCCGGGAAGTTGGCGCCCGACAACGGTTCGTCGACGGGGTTCTTCAGACACACGTTGACGCCGCCGAGGGCGTCGGTGATCAACGCGAAGCCCAGCAACCCGACTTCGGCGTAGTGATCGACGGTCACGCCTGTGAGCTTTGCCACGGTTTTGATGAGCGCTTCCCGGCCGGCCTCGACGGCTTTCGGCTCGGCGGTCGCGGCGTCCTCGCCCTGCTCCTCGACGAGTTCCTTCATCTTCTCGAGCTTCACCTGACCGAAGACACCGTTGATCTTGGTCTTGCCCAGACCCGGCGCCTGCACATAGGAGTCGCGCGGGATCGAGATGGCGGTGGCCGAGCGCCCGTTGTTGGGGATACGCACGAGGATGATGGTGTCGGTGTTGGTGGACACGTCGTCACCGGCCCGCAGCGTCGCGAGTTCTTCCTCTGACAAGGGGTTTCCGTGTGCGTCGGTACGGCTGTCCATACCCACCAGGAGGATGTCGACGGCACCGTCGTCGCCCCCGCCGCCGAGGGCCGCGGTGCTGATGCGGTTGATGCCCGATTCCAGCGAACGCAGGCTGCTCCAGGCCACGCCGGTGCCCACCATCACGAGCACCGTCGTCATGACGGCGAGGATGCGGAACAGTCGACCTGGCACCAGGACAGGCTACTGGTGAGGGCTTGCCGTGGCCGGTAGCCCGGGGTTCGGCGGGTCACACCCCGGTGCGGGTACGGCCGTCGGCCCGCTAACCTCTAGGCCGTGATCGAGCAGCCATCCGGACCGAAATCGGACCGCCCGCTGCTCGTGGTGACGGTGACGTATTCACCCGGCGCGCATCTGGACCGTTTCCTGAAGACGCTGGCCCACGCGACGGAACGCCGCCTGCTGGTGGTGATGGCCGACAACGGATCGACCGACGGCGCGCCCGAGGCGGCGCTGGAGCGCTACGCCGACGTCGAGTTGTTCCGCACCGGTGGCAACCTCGGCTACGGCACCGCGGTGAACCGTGCCGTGTCGGCCTACCTCGACACGCCCGACAGTGTGGTGGACCAGGAGTTCTTCGTCGTGGTCAACCCGGACGTGCAGTGGGGGCCCAACAGCATCGACGAGTTGTTCGCCGGGGCGGCGCGGTGGCCGGCAGCAGGCGCGGTCGGTCCGCTGATCCGCGATCCCGACGGCTCGGTCTATCCGTCGGCGCGGCATCAGCCGAGCCTGATCCGCGGCGGCATGCACGCCGTGGTGGGTCCGTTCTGGAAATCCAATCCGTGGACGGCGGCCTACCGCCAGGACCGGTTGGAGCCCAGCGAACGTGCCGTCGGCTGGTTGTCGGGTTCGTGTCTGTTGTTGCGCACCAAGGCGTTCCGGCAGATCGGCGGATTCGACGAGAACTACTTCATGTACATGGAGGACGTCGACCTCGGGGACCGGCTGGCGCGCGGCGGCTGGCAGAACGTGTACGTCCCGGCCGCCGAAATCCTGCACGACAAGGGGCATTCCACCGGACGGGACCCGGCCCGCAATCTGGCCGCGCACCACCGCAGTACCTATACCTTCCTCGCCGACCGGCATCCGCACTGGTGGCAGGCGCCGCTGCGGTGGACCATCAAGTCGGCGCTGGGCGCGCGCGAACGCGCGGTGGTGGGCAATTCCAGGCGTAAGCGCCGCCGGGCGAACTAGGCTACCGGCGATGACCTCGAGGCTTGAAAGGACGCGAGTTGAGTGACGCGGTGAATCCGGTTGACGTCGACGCGGTCATCCTGGTGGGTGGGCAGGGCACCCGGCTGCGCCCGCTGACCCTCTCGGCGCCCAAACCGATGCTGCCGACGGCCGGCGTGCCGTTCCTGTCCCACCTGCTCGCCCGGATCGCCGCCGCGGGCATCCGCCATGTGGTGCTGGGCACCTCGTACAAGGCCGAGGTCTTCGAGGCGGAATTCGGCGACGGCTCCAAGCTGGGTCTGGAGATCGAGTACGTGGTCGAAGAGGAAGCCCGGGGCACCGGTGGCGGTATCGCCAACGTGGCGCCCAAGCTGCGCCACCCGACCGCCATGGTGTTCAACGGTGACGTGCTGTCCGGGCTGGATCTCGGCGCCATGGTCGCCAGCCACCGCGAGCGGCAGGCCGATGTCACGCTGCACCTCGTGCGGGTGAGCGACCCCCGCGCGTTCGGTTGTGTGCCAACCGATTCCGACGGTGTGGTGACGGCCTTCCTGGAGAAGACGCAGGATCCGCCGACCGACCAGATCAACGCCGGTTGCTACCTGTTCCAGCGCGCGGTGATCGACGAGATCCCCACGGGCCGTGAGGTATCGGTCGAACGTGAGGTGTTCCCGAAGCTGCTGTCCGACGGTTTCAAGGTGTGCGGCTACGTCGATGCCAGCTACTGGCGGGACATGGGCACGCCCGACGACTTCGTCCGTGGCTCAGCGGATCTGGTGCGCGGTATCGCACCGTCGCCGGTACTCGACGGGCATCGCGGCGAGAGCCTGGTGCACGAGGGTGCCGCGGTGGCGCCCGGTGCGCTGCTGATCGGCGGGACCGTGGTGGGCCGCGGCGCCGAGATCGGTGCCGGCGCCCGGCTGGACGGCGCGGTGATCTTCGACGGCGTCAAGATCGAGGCCGGGTCGGTGATCGAGCGGTCGATCGTCGGTTTCGGCGCCCGGATCGGTCCGCGGGCCCTGATCCGTGACGGCGTGATCGGTGACGGCGCCAACATCGGGGCCCGGTGCGAGCTGCTGCGCGGCGCGCGGGTGTGGCCCGGTGTCACCATCCCGGACGGCGGTATTCGTTACTCGACGGACGTCTGAGCGGCCCGCGCGAGCCGCTCCAGTCCCGGGTCCGGGCCCGGTAGCGCGTCCAGGGGCCACCACTGCAGATCCAGCGATTCGTCGCTGCGGTGAATTTCGGCGTCCGCCGGCGCGACGGCGAGGTATTGCACGTCGAGATGCCGCGTCGGGACGCCCAATGAGCACGTCAGCGCGTGCACGTGCAGCGCGGCGGGCATCTCGGCGATCTCCAGCCCGGTGATGCCGGATTCCTCGGTGGCCTCGCGCAGTGCCGCCGCGCGGATGTCGGTGTCGACGTCCTCGCAGTGACCGCCGAGCTGAACCCAGCGGCCCAACCGCGGGTGCAGCGTGAGCAGGGCCTTGGTGCGGCTGTGGTCGAGCACCAGCGCCGACGCGGTGATGTGCCCGGGTACGCAGGCGCGCCGGCAGGCGTCGGGCCGGGCGTCGACGAAGGCCGCGACGGCGTGCCGCAGGGTGTCCTGATCGGCGTCGGGGGCCGCCCAGTCGCGCAACGCGGCGACGACCGAGGCGTGCAACGACTCGCTCATCGGCGGATCAGCAGTTCGTCCGTCGGCACGGGCGGCCGCGGCCGGCGGGGCTCGTCGCTCTCCGGGAAGTGGCCGATCGCGATGGCGCCCAATGGTTCCCAGTCGCCCGGCAGCTCGAGTTCGGCACGCACGATGTCGCCGGCGAAGATCGTCGAGCCGATCCAGCAGCTGCCGACATCCCGGGCCGCCAGGGCCACCAGGAGCCCCTGTACGGCCGCGCCCACCGCGACGGTGAACATGGTGTGCTCGGCCTCGGTCCGAGCCGCGTCCGGATAGCTGTGTGCGCCATCGGGAACCAGGAACGGGATGACGAGTTCCGGTGCGTCGTAGAGAATCTGGCCGCGGCCCACGCGCCGGTCGACAGAGTCGGCCGGGCGCCCGTCACCGGTCAGGTCGGTGCGCCACTTCTCTTTCATGCGGTCCAGCAACCGGATTCGCGTGTCGTGGTCCTGTACCCAGACGAACCGCACCGGGCGGGTGTGGTGCGGCGCGGGCGCGGTGAGCGCCTCGGCGACGGACTCCTCGATGAGCTCCGGCGCCACGGGCTCGGAACTGAACGTGCGCACCGAGCGGCGCATCAACTGAGCCTGCCTGCGGCCCAGGGCCAGTGCTTCCTCGGTGCCCAGCCAGAACAGATCCTCCTGACCGGCGCGCACCAGGGTCCGGCCGTTCGAGCCGTCGTCGCGCGGCGACAGGCCCCGCACCACGGCGACGGGAATGCCGGTCAGCTTGCCCTTGACGAGGTCGGCGGCGGCCGCGATCTCGTCGGCGATGGCGACCTCCGTCACCAGCAGCTCGTTGCCGTGCGTGTCCTGGACACCGGAATAACCGTGCAACACCGCCAGTCCGGCCGCGCCGATGGCGGCGTCGATCTGGCCGTTGCGCCAGGCCCGGCCCATGGTGTCGGTGATGACGACGGCGACGGTCACGCCGAGCCGCTCGGCCAGGCCGGCGCGCAGCCGCGCCGCGCTGCCGTCCGGGTCGACCGGCAGGAGGGCCAATTCGGTTGTGCTGACGTTGGATCCGTCGACGCCGGCGGCGGCCTGGACCAGCCCGTTGGCGTTCTCGGTGATCAGGGTGCGGCCTTTGCGGGCCAGCACCCGCACGGCCTCCTCGTCGATGAGCCTGCGCCGCAGGGCGTCCCGCTCGTCGGGGTCGGTCGGCGCGGCGACGATGCGGCCCTCGGATTTGGAGAGCACCTTGCTGGTGACCACCAGCACGTCGTCGTCGCGCAGCCAGGGGGCGGCGGCGGCGATGGCGGCGGCCACGTCGTCGCCGGGGCGGAACTCGGGAAGCCCGGGCACCGGGAGGATTTCGATGGCGGCCGCGGCGCCATGCTCGGTCACAGCTGAAGTCCGGCCAGTTCGAGTCCGGCCCGGACCATCTCGGCCGTGGCCGCCGGATCGGTCATCAACAGCGGCACGGCCTTGACGTTGACCCCTTCGATCTCGGCGTGGTCGCCCGCGTCGATCAGCCAGCCGTCGAGGATGCCGGTCGTGCTGCGGGCGCCGTAGTGCGCACCCACGGCCTCCGAGGTGCTGTCGACGCCGATCACCTTGAGGCAGTCATCGGCCATCCCGCGCAACGGCTTTCCGGCGACGATCGGGGAGTAGCCGATCACCGGTGCCGGGGTCGACCGCAGCGCGCTGCGCAGGCCGGGCACCGCCAGGATCGCGCCGATGCTGACGACCGGATTGGACGGGGCCAACAGCACGACGTCGGCGCCGGCGATGGCGTCGGCGACACCCGGTGCGGCCTTTGCCTTCTCGGTGCCGATGAACGCGAAGCTGTGGGTGGGGATCTGGGCGCGGTAGCGCACCCACCATTCCTGGAAGTGGATGGCCCGCTGATTGCCCGATTCGGGATCGGTTACCACGACGTGGGTTTCACTGCGTTCGTCGCTGGCGGGCAGCAGCCGGGCGCCGGGCTGCCAGCGGTCGCACAACGCCTCGGTGACCTGGGACAGCGGATAGCCGGCCCGCAGCATCTGGCTGCGCACCAGGTGGGTGGCCAGGTCGCGGTCGCCGAGGCCGAACCAGTCCGGCTGCACGCCGTACGCGGCGAGCTCTTCCTTGGCGTGCCAGGTTTCGCCCCGGTGGCCCCAGCCGCGTTCCGGATCGATGCCGCCGCCGAGGGTGTACATGCAGGTGTCGAGGTCGGGGCAGATGCGGACGCCGAACATCCAGGCGTCGTCGCCGACATTGACGACCGCGGTGAGCTCGTGCGGGGAGGGCTCCGCACCGGGTTCGGCGAATTGACCCAACCCCAGCAGTTTCTGGACGCCGAGCAGAAACCGAGCGCCACCGACGCCACCGACCAGAACCGTCACCTTCACGTCGACTCACCCTAGGCGATGGCGCGCGGGTGGAATGACGCGCCCGGAAGGCAATTCGGCGCGCAGCAAACTTAAAACCTCATTATTCACTTGAGCAACAGCCGCATCAGTTATCGGCATTCTCAACTACGTTGTGCGGCAGCGTGTTATTGGTCACTATCGCGACACGCCGCGGTAACGACGCGCCGTAAACAGGTCACAAGATGGTAGGAAATGCGCTTCATCCGCTTGACCGTGGCAGCTAACCCGTGTGTAATCACAACAGTGTCATTCCCGGTTTGTTTACCGGTTCCGGTGCAGCAGACCGAGATTCGACCGTTTGTTCGAATTTTGATCGCCACTCACGGCACGCAGGGTAAGTAGTTGGACTCCGTTTTGAGAACTACGTAAAGCAGGGGAGGAGGCGGCAAATGTCTTACGAACACGCAGATTTCGATCACGTGGTGCAGTTCGACGGGCGGATGCTCGGCTCTGTTGGGACCGCACCGCACACGAACACCGGACCCGTTCAGCACGTCGTCGCCGGACGGCCGCAGCTGAGTCTGGTGCCTGATCACATCGACACCGAACCCGAGCTCACGGAAGACCAGTGGCAGGAGCGCGCCCTGTGCGCGCAAACCGACCCCGAGGCGTTCTTCCCCGAGAAGGGTGGCTCGACCCGCGAAGCCAAGCGCATCTGCCAGGGCTGCGAGGTGCGCGACGCGTGCCTCGAGTACGCCCTGGCGCATGATGAGCGCTTCGGCATCTGGGGTGGTCTGTCGGAGCGTGAGCGCCGGCGGATCAAGCGCGGCGTCATCTGACACACCGCGGGTAGGTCGACCGGCTAGTCGTCGAGGATGGTCGGGTCGATCACCGACGGTTCAACGCCGAGATACGTGGCTACCTGCGCCACGAGAATTTCGTGCAACAGGTCGGCGAGGTCAACGGAGTCCTTCGCCCGCCGTTCAATGGGCTTGCGGAACAAGACGATTCGCGCCCGTGTCGAATTACCCCGAACATCCACCCCGGCTGGGATGAGCCGCGCCAGCGCCACCGGCCCGTCGGCGATCACCTCGGGCGGCCACTGGATGGCATCGGGATCTTTGGGGGAGATCCGGGGGATCTCGTCGACCGCGACGTCAAGTCCGGACACCCGATTGCTCCAGCGGCGCTCGATGGGTTCGTAGGCCTCGAGCACCGCCATGTCGAATCGCTCGGCGCGACTGCGCCATCCGGGAACGGTCGGGGGGAGGAGCGGGCCGCGCATGCCGCGACGGCGGCGCACACGCGAGTGGGCCATCGGCCGATAGTAACGGTTGGAGATCGACGCGGCCGCGACGCGCGTGTCCGGCGGTGGGCGCGTCGGCGGCGCGATAATCTCGCCGAGTGAATGTTCCCCGTCGCTGCTGCCGGCCAGGTTGCCCGCACTACGCCGTGGCGACGCTGACGTTTGTCTATTCGGATTCCACGGCAGTCGTAGGTCCGTTGGCCACCGCGTCGGAGCCGCATTCGTGGGACCTGTGTGTGTCGCACGCCAGTCGCATCACCGCGCCTCGCGGGTGGGAGTTGGTCCGCCACGCCGGTCCGCTGCCCACGCCCTCCGAGGACGACGACCTCGTCGCGCTCGCCGACGCGGTGCGCGAGGGTCGCGACGCGCCCGCTCGCGGTGGCATCCCAACAGGTTTCACCGATCCGCTGCCCGGCAGTCACGCCGGCACGGTCATGGCCCCGCCCGCACCGCGCACGCAGCACAACGGGCGGCGCCGCGGCCATCTGCGGGTGTTGCCGGATCCGCCTGAGAGTTAGCGACACAAGTCCTACCGAACCCCACCGACCGTCCGCGGGCCGATGGGTCAGCCGATAGGCTGACTGTCACAGACCCTCGGTAATGCAGTGGTCTGCGAACGATGAGATCGGGAGGGCTATGTCTCGGCCTGCTGCCTCTGTACAGCGCGTCATCAAGGCATATGACGTGCGTGGGCTGGTCGGCGAGGAGATCGACGAGTCGTTCGTCGCCGATGTCGGTGGAGCATTTGCCCGGTTGATGCGCGCCGAGGGCGCCACCCGGGTGGCCGTCGGCTACGACATGCGGCCCAGCTCACCGTCATTGGCCACGGCGTTCGCCGATGGGGTCACCGCGCAGGGTCTGGACGTGGTCCGGATCGGGCTGGCGTCGACCGATCAGCTCTACTTCGCCTCCGGTCTGCTCGACTGCCCGGGCGCCATGTTCACGGCCAGCCACAACCCGGCTGCCTACAACGGCATCAAGTTGTGCCGGGCGGGCGCGAAGCCCGTCGGCAAGGAGACCGGTCTGACCGACATCAGCAATGAGGTCATCGACGGCGTGCCGGGTCACGACGGAGCGGCCGGCACGGTCGAGGAGCGCGACGTGCTCGCCGAGTACGGCACCTTCCTGCGTTCGCTGGTCGATGTGTCGGCGCTGCGTCCGCTGCGGGTCTCGGTCGACGCCGGCAACGGCATGGGCGGGCACACCACGCCGGCCGTGCTGGGCACCGTCGGGTCGATCACCTTGCTGCCGTTGTACTTCGAACTCGACGGCACGTTCCCCAACCACGAGGCCAACCCGCTGGATCCGGCCAACCTGGTGGACCTGCAGAAGCACGTCGTCGAGAACGGCGCCGATATCGGCCTGGCGTTCGACGGCGACGCCGACCGCTGCTTCGTCGTCGACGAGAAGGGCGACCCCGTGTCGCCGTCGGCCGTGACGGCGCTCGTCGCCGATCGCGAGCTGGCCCGCGAGTCCGGCGCGACCGTCATCCACAACCTGATCACCTCACGCGCGGTGCCCGAGTTGATCGAGGAGCGCGGCGGCACGGCCGTGCGCTCCCGCGTCGGCCATTCGTACATCAAGGCGCTGATGGCCGAGACCAACGCGATCTTCGGTGGCGAGCATTCGGCGCATTACTACTTCCGCGATTTCTGGGGTGCCGACTCCGGCATGCTCGCGGCGCTGCACGTGCTGGCGGCGCTCGGGGAACAGGACCGTCCGCTGTCCGAGCTGATGGCGAAGTACCAGCGGTACGAGGCGTCGGGCGAGATCAACTTCACCGTCGCCGACGCACCGGCCTGCGTGCAGGCGGTCCTCACGTCGTACGGCAGCGAGATCGTGTCGACCGACGAACTCGACGGCGTTACCGTCGACCTCGGCGACGGGCGCTGGTTCAACCTGCGCACCTCCAACACCGAACCGCTGTTGCGGCTCAACGTCGAATCCCGCACGCGTGTGGAGGTCGACCAGATCGTGGCGCACATCGCGGCGCAGATCAAGGCGGTCAGCGGGCGCACTGGTGGGTCACTGCCATGAGTGCCGCCCCGGCGACCCTGGACCTCGACGATGTCGACGGTCTGATCGCGGCCGACCGCGACGGCCTGCTGCGAGCGGCGTCGATGGCAGGTGCGCAGACCCGCGCGGTCGCCGCGGCGCTCACTGAAGGCGAACTCGACGAACTGCGCTCGGATCAACGGCCGCGAACCGTGACCTGGGTGTGCGGGCGCGGGGCATCGGGCGCGTCCGGTGCGGCCGGGACGGTGCTGGCCGCGGCACTCGGCGCGACGTCGCCGATCCCGCTCGTGGTCACCCCGGACATTCCGCCGTGGATCGGCGCACTCGACGTCGTGGTGGTGGCCGGTGACGACGCGGCCGATCCGGCGCTGGTGACGGCAGTGGCGACCGGGGTGCGCCGCGGTGCGCGCGTGATCGTGGTGGCGCCCAACGACGGTCCGCTGCGCGATGCCGCCGCGGGCCGCGCCGTGGTGCTGCCGCCGCGGCTGTCGGTGCCCGACGACTTCGGCCTCACCCGCTATCTGGCCGCGGGCCTGGCGACGATGATGGTCGTCGACCCGGCGCTGCGCATCGACCTGGAGGCCCTGGCCGACGAGTTGGACGCCGAGGCCCTGCGCAACAGCGCGACTCGCGAGATTTTCACCAACCCGGCCAAGAACCTGGCCGAGCGGATGTCCGGCCGGCAGGTGGTGCTGGCCGGTGAGGGCGCGGCCATGCTGGCGCTGGTCCGCCATGCGGCGACGGTGCTGCTGCGGGTGGCCCATCAGCTCGTGACCGCGACCGGCGGCTCCGACGCTCTGGTGGCGCTGCACGGTGGGCTCGGCCGCGAGACGGTCGAAATGTCTTACGAGGACGCGCTTTTCCACGATCCCGAGATCGACGGGCCGGTGCCGGCCCGGGTCCGCACCGTCGTCCTGTGTGCCGACGAGGAGCGTCCCGGCGTGATCGCCCGGATGGACGCGCTCGGTGGCGATGTCGATGTGCTCAGTGCCGATGACGTGCCCGATGCGGGGCTGCAGGTGCCGGGAAGTCGCTTGGAACAACAGATCGCGATGCTGGCGGTCCGGCTGGAGATGACGGCCGTGTACCTGAAACTGGTTCGAGGTTAGACATAGTGCATCTGCTACGAGGCGCGGTCAGGAACTACGCCTGGGGGTCGCGTACCGCCTTGGCCGATTTCGCCGGAAGACCCAGTCCCTCAGCGCATCCCGAGGCTGAGCTGTGGTTGGGTGCGAACCCCGGGGACCCGGCGCGACTGGAGACGGCCGACGGCGAGGTGTCGCTGCTGGACGTCATCCGGGCCGATCCCGCGGGCGAACTGGGGCCCGAGGTCGTGGCCCGGTTCGGTGAGTCGCTGCCGTTCCTGGCGAAGGTGCTCGCCGCTGACGAACCGCTGTCGCTGCAGGCCCATCCCAGTGCCGAGCAGGCTGCCGAAGGCTTCAATCGTGAAGAGCGCCAAGGCATTGCCCTCAACGCGCGCAACCGCAATTACCGGGACCGCAGCCACAAGCCCGAGTTGATCGTGGCCCTCGGCCCGTTCGAGGCGCTCGCCGGGTTCCGGCCCGTGGCTCGCACCGTCGAGTTGATGCGGGCGCTGGCGGTGTCCGACCTCGATCCGTACATCAACCTGCTGGCCGGCCAGTCGGACGCGGCCGGGCTGCGAGCCGTCTTCACCACCTGGATCACCCTGCCGCAGCCCGATCTCGACGTCCTGGTGCCGGCCGTTCTCGACGGTGCGGTGAACTACATCCGTTCGGGGGCAACAGAATTCGCGCCCGAGGCCAAGACGGTGCTCGAGCTCGGCGAGCGGTACCCGGGTGATGCCGGCGTGCTGGCCGCCATGCTGCTCAACCGCATCAGCCTGGTCGAGGGGGAGGGCATCTACCTGCCCGCCGGCAATCTGCACGCCTACCTGCACGGCATGGGGTTCGAGGTCATGGCCAACTCCGACAACGTGTTACGCGGTGGTCTGACGCCCAAGCACGTGGATGTGCCGGAGCTTCTCCGGGTTCTCGACTTCACCCCGACCGATGGTCGGCCCATCCATCCGCGGCCGGCCGAGGACGGTGTCGAGCAGGTTTTCGACACGCCCGCACCGGAATTCGCGGTGTCGATCCTGCGGATCGGCGACGAGCGGGTGGGCTCTGCGGTCGAGCTGCCGCGGGGGCACGCCGGCCCACAGATTCTGCTGGGCACGCAGGGCCGCGTGCGGGTGCAGTCCGCGGGCGGTGAGCTGACCCTGAACAAGGGGGCCGCGGCCTGGGTCGCCGCCGGGGAGGGCCCCGTGCAGCTGGTGGCGCAAGAGCCGTCGACGGTGTTCCGTGCGACGGTGGGGATCTAGAACAAACCTACGAAAGGGCAGGTCATGTCGGCCTCGGGGAGTGCGCGCGCGATCATCGCAGCGCTGTTGGCCAATGCCGGGATCGCGGCGGCGAAGTTCGTCGGCTTCCTGATCACGGGCAGTTCGTCGATGCTCGCGGAGTCGGTGCACTCGCTGGCGGACACATCCAACCAGGGTCTGCTGCTGTGGGGGCAGCGGCAGGCGCGCAAGGACGCCGACCATCTGCATCCGTTCGGCTACGGCCGCAGCCGCTACTTCTACTCGTTCGTGGTGGCGCTGGTCCTGTTCAGCCTGGGCGCGATGTTCGCGCTGTACGAGGGCTATCACAAGATCACCCACCCCGAGCCGCTGTCGTCGCCCGTCGTCGCCGTCGCGATCCTCGTCGTGGCGATCGGCCTGGAGGGTTACAGCTTCTACACCGCGGTGAAGGAATCGCGTCCGCTCAAGGGAGCCGGCAGCTGGTGGCGCTTCATCCGGACCTCGCGTAACCCGGAGCTGCCGGTGGTGCTGCTGGAGGATTCCGGCGCCCTGGTCGGTCTGGTGCTCGCCCTGTTCGGCGTGGGGCTGTCGATGCTGACGGGCGACCCGGTGTGGGACGGCGTCGGCACCGCGGCGATCGGTGTGCTGCTCGGCGTCATCGCGGTGGTGCTGATGGTGGAGATGAAGAGCCTGCTCATCGGCGAGGGTGCGACGGTCGACGAGACCAGCGCCATCCGCAACGCGCTGGAGCAGACGCCGCACATCGACCGCGTCATCCATCTGCGGACGCAGTACCTGGGGCCGGAGGAGATGCTCGTCGGCGTGAAGATCGCGCTGGCTCCGAACACCGACCTGGCGACGGTCGCCGCCACGATCGATGCCGCCGAGGTCACGATCCGGGCCGCGGTGCCCAACGCCCGCATCATCTACATCGAGCCTGATCTCTACCGCGGCTGAACGCCGAAACCCGCAGTCACCTGCTGCGGTGACGGCTGCCACAAGGCGTTTTACAAAAATGCCTCCATTGTCTAGACCAGCGACAAAATGCCCTCTATAGTCAAGAGCGCAAGTTGTCGGCCCAACCAATGGAGGTGGACCCGTGTCAGTCGAGGTATCCGACGTCAACACCGAGCAGTGGCGCGATCGCAAGCGTCATCTGTGGCTCATGGGCCTGATCGCGCCCACCGCGCTGTTCGTGATGCTCCCGCTGATCTGGGCACTGAACCAGGCCGGCTGGCACACGCTCGCGCAGGTGCCGCTGTGGATCGGCCCCGGCCTGCTCTACGTGCTGCTGCCGATCCTCGACCTGAAGTTCGGGCCCGACGGGGAGAACCCGCCCGAGGAGATGATGGAGCAGCTGGCGAACGACAAGTACTACCGCTACTGCACCTACGTCTACATCCCGTTCCAGTACGCCAGCGTCATCCTCGGCGCGTACCTGTTCACCGCCAAGGACCTCAGCTGGCTGGGCTTCGACGGCGGCCTCGCCTGGTGGGCCAAGCTCGGTGTCGCGCTGTCGGTCGGTGTCCTCGGTGGCGTCGGCATCAACACCGCGCACGAGATGGGGCACAAGAAGGAGAACCTGGAGCGCTGGCTGGCCAAGATCACTCTGGCGCAGACGTTCTACGGCCACTTCTACATCGAGCACAACCGCGGTCACCACGTCCGCGTCGCCACGCCGGAGGATCCCGCCTCGGCGCGCTTCGGTGAGAACTTCTGGGAGTTCCTGCCGCGTACCGTGTGGGGTGCCCTGAAGTCGTCGGTCGAACTCGAGGCCCAGCGCATCCGCCGTCTCGGCCGCAGCCCGTGGGACCCGCGCACCTACCTCAAGAACGACGTCCTCAATGCGTGGCTCATGTCGGTGGTGTTCTTCGGCATCCTGATCGCGGTGTTCGGCCCGGCGCTCATCCCGTTCGTCCTGATCCAGGGCATCTACGGATTCAGCCTGCTGGAGTCGGTCAACTACCTGGAGCACTACGGCCTGCTGCGGCAGAAGACCGAGAGCGGCCGCTACGAGCGCTGCGCCCCGGTGCACAGCTGGAACTCCGACCACATCGTCACCAACCTGTTCCTGTACCACCTGCAGCGGCACAGTGACCACCACGCCAACCCGACGCGCCGCTACCAGACGCTGCGCAGCATCGACGGCGCACCGAACCTGCCCAGCGGCTACGCGACGCTGATCGGGCTGACCTACATCCCGCCGCTGTGGCGCCGGATGATGGACCACCGGGTCATCGAGCACTACGACGGCGACATCACCAAGGTCAACGTCCACCCCCGGGTGCGGGACAAGGTGCTGGCCAAGTACGGGGCGGTGGCCTGACCATGAGTGCTTACCAATGCCCGGGCTGTGGTTATGTCTATGACGAGGCCAAAGGCGCTCCGCGTGAAGGTTTCCCGGCGGGCACGGCGTGGGACGATGTCCCCGACGACTGGTGCTGCCCGGACTGCGCGGTGCGCGAGAAGATCGATTTCGAGCCCTTCGGGGCGAGCGCAGCGACGGGAAACAGCCCCGGGGCGAGCGCAGCGACGGGAAACGACGGAGTAGGAGTGAGTTCATGAGCGAGCCGTTCAAGAAGTTCGTCTGCCTGCAGTGCGGCTTCGAGTACGACGAGGAGAAGGGCTGGCCGGAGGACGGCATCGCCCCGGGCACCCGCTGGGCCGACATCCCCGAGGACTGGAGCTGCCCGGACTGCGGCGCCGCCAAATCCGACTTCGACATGGTGGAGGTCGTGGCGTCGTGACCGCCGCGGCCGCAGTACCGGACGGACCCGAGGGGCCGCGCCCTGCGGCACCTCGGGTGCCGTACGCCGAGGCGTCACGGGTCCTGCTGCGGCACTCGATCCTGGACGGCATGCGAGAACTGTTGCTGGCCAAGGACTGGTCGTCGATCACGCTGTCCGACGTCGCGCGCGCCGCCGGCATCAGCCGGCAGACGATCTACAACGAATTCGGCTCGCGCCAGGGCCTGGCCGAGGGGTACGCGATGCGCCTCGCCGACCGCCTGGTCGACGCCGTCGAGCACGCCATCTACGCCAACGTCGGCGACATCGAGTCCGCGTTCCTGCAGGGCTTCCGGATGTTCTTCACCGAGTCGGCGTCCGATCCGCTCGTCATCTCGTTGCTGACCGGTGTCGCCAAACCCGATCTGCTGCAGATCATCACCACCGACAGCGCGCCGATCATCTCGCACTGTTCGAAGCGTCTCACCGAGGCGTTCCGCGGCAGCTGGGTGCAGATTTCCGACGACGACGCCGGAGTGCTGGCGCGGGCGATCGTCCGGCTGGCGATCAGTTACGTGTCAATGCCGCCGGAAGCGGACCACGATGTGGCCGCTGACCTGGCCCGGCTCATGACGCCGTTCGCCGACCGTTACGGTAGTGGGGATACCCCGTAGCCGTCAGCGCGCCATTCGAGTTGTTTCCTGGCGCCTGTCCCGCGAGCCCGCAGGCCATGGGGTCACTCCAGTGGAACGAATGAATGGGGCTCTAATCCATGACGGAATTGAAGGCAGATGTCCGTAACGGCATCGACTACAAGGTCGCCGATTTGTCCGAGGCCGAGTTCGGCCGCAAGGAGATTCGCCTCGCCGAGCACGAGATGCCCGGCCTGATGGCGCTTCGCCGCGAATACCACGACGTGCAGCCGCTCAAGGGCGCGCGCATCTCCGGCTCGCTGCACATGACCGTGCAGACCGCCGTGCTGATCGAGACGCTGACCGCGCTGGGCGCCGAGGTGCGCTGGGCGTCGTGCAACATCTTCTCCACCCAGGACCACGCGGCCGCGGCCGTCGTCGTCGGCCCGCACGGCACCGTCGAGGAGCCCAAGGGCACCCCGGTCTTCGCCTGGAAGGGCGAGACGCTGGAGGAGTACTGGTGGTGCGCCGAGCAGATGCTCACCTGGGACGGCGAGCCGGCCAACATGATCCTGGACGACGGCGGCGACGCCACCATGCTGGTGCTGCGCGGTGCGCAGTGGGAGAAGGCGGGCGTCGTGCCCCCGGCCGAGGAAGACGACTCGGCCGAGTGGAAGGTCTTCCTGGAGCTCGTGCGCAAGGGCTTCGAGAACGACAAGACCAAGTGGACCAAGATCGCCGAGTCGGTCAAGGGTGTCACCGAGGAGACCACCACCGGCGTGCTGCGGCTGTACCAGTTCGCCGCTGCGGGTGAGCTGGCGTTCCCGGCCATCAACGTCAACGACTCGGTCACCAAGAGCAAGTTCGACAACAAGTACGGCACCCGCCACTCGCTGATCGACGGCATCAACCGCGGCACCGACGTGCTGATCGGTGGCAAGAAGGTGCTGATCTGTGGCTACGGCGACGTCGGCAAGGGTTGTGCCGAGTCGATGGCCGGCCAGGGCGCGCGCGTCGCGGTCACCGAGATCGACCCGATCAACGCGCTGCAGGCGCTGATGGACGGCTTCGACGTCGTCACCGTCGAGCAGGGCATCCCCGAGGCCGACATCGTCATCACCGCGACCGGCAACTTCGACATCATCCTGCTCGAGCACATGAAGGCCATGAAGAACCAGGCCATCCTGGGCAACATCGGCCACTTCGACAACGAGATCGACATGGCGGCCCTCGAGAAGTCGGGTGCCACCAAGCTGAACATCAAGCCGCAGGTCGACCTGTGGACCTTCGGTGACACCGGCAAGTCGATCATCGTGCTGTCCGAGGGCCGTCTGCTCAACCTGGGCAACGCGACCGGCCACCCGTCGTTCGTGATGTCGAACTCGTTCTCCAACCAGGTCATCGCCCAGATCGAGCTGTGGACCAAGAACGACGAGTACGACAACGAGGTCTACCGCCTGGCCAAGCACCTCGACGAGAAGGTCGCGCGTATCCACGTCGAGGCTCTCGGCGGCACGCTGACCAAGCTCAGCAAGGAGCAGGCCGAGTACATCGGCGTCGACGTCGACGGCCCGTATAAGCCGGAGCACTACCGCTACTGAGGCTGTTCGCGGTCAGTTTGCGCTGTCCGCGTGAGCACACTCGAAAGCCCCCAATTCCCACGGGAATTGGGGGCTTTCGCAGTTTTCGGGCTCGGCACACATCGACGAATTAGCTGACCGCAGGCACGAGCGGCGCCGATATATTGCGCTGAGCGATAATTTTTGTGTTCGGCGCCACACTCAGATGTTTGCTGAAGATCTGCTGGTTAGCGGATCTCGGCGTTAGAATTTCCGCACACCAGGGCACCCTCGTGAAGGGACGTCGGCCATGCGGAAGAACCGATGGGAAAGACGCATCGCGTTGCTGGCTGTGGTCGGCGTCACGTTGACCGGCTGCGACGGCGTCAACCTCGGCAGCCTGGACATCTTCGGCTCCGCGTCGCCTGCGGTGAAGGGCCCGCCGATACCGCCCGAGATGGTCCGGCATGACGTGCAGCAACTGGTCTGGCAGTTCCCGCAGTTGCGCAAGCCCGACGAGGCGGTGTGGGTCACCTGGAACAACAGTGGCGATCCCAGCCTGGCCGGCAAGGTCAACTGGATCGACGCGGTGATCAAGCTGCCCCCGGCGGAGACCACTCGATTGATCGCCGAATACCACCCGGCCGACACCGATCGGCGGCCGACGGTGCAGAAGATTCTGCAGCCGGAACTGCCCGGCGGTCCGTACCTGTCGGGGCCCGAACTCAACAACCACTTCTCCGGTTCGGGCATGACCACGCAGGCGTTCCTCGACCGCGACGCGAACGTCCTGGTGCTGACGACGAAGTCGGGCGGACCCGCGCCGTCGTAACCGTCTAGCGTGGTGGCGTGCGCGCTCTGATCCGCGTGACGGCGTTCGTGGTGGTGCTGGCTCTGCTGGCTGCCTGTGGCGCGGACCGTCCGCCCGCTTCTCCATTCCCTGCTGCGACGGGCCGGGGCTCGTGCGCCGTCGATACCGAACGCGATGTCGGCGCCACCATGCGCGACGGCGTCGTCCTGCGCGCCGACGTCTACCGCCCTCGAACCGCTGACCCGGTGCCGGTATTGCTGATGCGGACGCAGTACGGCAAGTCCGGGGCGCAGACGTCGCCGGAGCGCTACGAACCGCCGGATTGGTTCGCCTCGCACTGCTATCTCGTTGTCGTGCAGGACGTTCGGGGCCAGGGGAGCTCCGGCGGGGTGTTCAGTGAGTTCACCAATGACATGGCCGACGGCTACGACACCGTCGAATGGGCCGCCGGTCTGCCCGGCGCGAACGGCAAGGTGGCGATGTACGGATCGTCGTACGTCGGTGCGACGCAATGGCTTGCAGCGGTGACGGCGCCGCCGCATCTGGTGACGATCGCGCCCGCCAACACCGCGTCCGACTACTACGACGGCTGGACCTACGAGGGCGGCGAGTTCCGGTTGGCGTTCGTGCAGCCGTGGGCCATCGAGTCGATTGCGCTCGGTGCCGCGCAGAACCGCCGGGACGCCGAAGCCGAACGGCTGTTGCGGGACGCCGGCGCCGATCCGACGCGATGGCTGAATTTCCGCCCGCAGCAGGACCTTCCGCCGATGCAGCCCCACAATCCGGCGGTGGCGCCGTGGTACTTCGACTGGGTCCGGCACAACACGCGCGACGCCTTCTGGCAGCAGGTCAGCATTCGCGACCGGTATCCGGCGGTGCGAATTCCGGTGCTGCACTTCGAGGGCTGGTACGACGCGTTCCTGGCCGGCGGTGTGGAGAACTTCGCCGGGATGGTGGCCCACGGTGGCAACGACTTCGCGCGTACGAACCAGCGTCTGGTCATCGGGCCGTGGGACCACGTCGCGTGGGGTCGAGCTGATTCCGAGCCCGCACCGATGCTCAAAGACATTGGAGCGGTGGGCAACAGCCCGATCAACGAGCTGATGCTGGCGTGGTTCGACCACTTCTTGAAGGGCGTCGACAACGGTGTGGCGGGCAAGCCGCGCGTCGATTACTTCACCATGGGTGCCAACGCCTGGAAGACGGCCGCCAATTGGCCACTGCCGCAGACGCAATGGATCAACTACTACCTCTCGGGCTCCGGCGGCATCGCGGACCGCGACGGCAAGCTGTTGCCGGTGCTGCCCGGACCACAACCGCCCGACACCTACACCTACGACCCGCTCAATCCGGCACCGAGCCTGGGTGGGCACTCCTGCTGTGGTGCGAAGTCCGGTCCGCAAGGGCCGTACGACCAGACGCCGGTCGAACAGCGATCCGATGTGCTGGTGTACACCGGCGACCCGGTGACCCGGGACACCGAGATCACCGGGGCGGCCACCGTCTCGCTGTGGGCCCAATCTTCAGCTGTGGACACCGATTTCACGGCCAAGCTGGTGGTGGTCAAGCCCGATGGGACGGCCGTCAACCTGAACAACGGCATCATCCGGGCGTCGTTCCGGGACTCGTTGTCGGCGCCGACGCCGATCGTCCCCGGCCAGCCGTACCAGTACCGCATCCAAATCTGGCCCACCAGTTACCAACTCAAGCCGGGGGACCGGGTGCGGGTCGAGATTTCCAGCAGCGACTACCCGCAGTTCGCGCCGAATCCCAACACCGGTGCGCCGTTCGGGCGGGATGCGGCGACCGTCGTTGCGACGCAGACCATCCTGCACGACGCCGCCCATCCGTCGTCGATCACGTTGCCGGTGATCGCGAACTGAGTCCGGCTAGCGACTGCAGTCCAGCGACACTGTGATGGTCCGTCGTACCACCACGCGGATGATCTGGTCCCGGTTGCCGGGGCCGTCCACCCGGATGAGCCGGGTCTGCTCCTGCGGGTTGCGGACGCTGGTCACCACGCACTGATCGAGCGGCGCGGTACCGACCCGGTCGACATTCACGTGGAATCCCTCGGCTTCCAGCTGGCCGATGGTGACTATCGCCGACTCGGCGGCTGCCGGCGCGGCGGGGGCCAGTACGGCAGCAGTGGTGGTGAGAGCTATGAGAGTTATTAGTGCAGTACGCATCTCAGGGTCCTTCCGGTCCTATACCCAATGACACGTAGGAGCGATGGAAAACGTTCGATTGTGTCCTGAAGGGGTTATCGGGCTCTTCACAGATGAGGGTGTAGAGGTGGTTGGCGCGTCGTTGCCGGGATAGAGGTCGAGGTCTCTCGAAAATGA
>NZ_JBJIAL010000014.1:0-147580 GCF_045310895.1 Mycobacterium sp. SMC-18 | reverse complement strand
GCCGAATACCCACGCTGGCTCCACACCTACAATCACCACCGCGGCCACACCGCACTCGGAGGCCACCCACCCGCCAGTCGCGTGCCTAACCTCTCAGGTCAGTACAACTAGGGCTTCACCCGCGACCTCTACTACTGCAGTGTCTGCTTCCTGATACTCGCATCTGGCCGGCGAAACTGGATCGCCTCGCTACCAGCGATAGGCACGATCGCATCGACGCACCCTGTTCGAGATCGCTAGGCGTGCAGCGGCTGATGCTACTGATTCCCTGACGGGCAGGCAAACAGGCAGAGTTCACCGGGTAAGGAGATCGACCCCGTCATGCGCCCGCGACTGCGGCAACTCTTCAAACGCATCCAGCACACGCACGCCAAACGCCGGAACCATCACTGACTGCACTTCTTCCTTTGTCATCCAGTGGATTTCACGAGCTTCCTCGGTCGCGTGCGGCTCGCCCGCCGTTGGCCGACAGCGGTACACGAGCGCGACGATTCCGTGAGTCATGTTCTTGTAGACGCCGGTCAGCCTCTCCACCGTGACCTCAAGTCCGGTCTCTTCCAGCACCTCACGCCGAACGCCGGCTTCAAAAGATTCATCGAGTTCGAGCACACCGCCCGGAGCCTCCCAGTGGCCATTGTCGTCACGCTTGATGACGAGGACCCGGCCATCGTCGCGGACCACAATGCCGGCCACGCTGACCGAATGTTTTGGTGTGGCTGCCATGCGCAAGACTCCTCTGCGGCCGACTCCGTTAGTGACAGGGGACGTGTCCTTTCCCTAGACTAGTCGCCTAGACATGTATGGGAAGGCTCTCAGGTGCTGCAACTTGGCCAGATCGACCGGGCGGACGATAAGCCGCCATACCGGCAGATCGCCAGCATGTTGCGTGAGTCCATCATCTCTGGCCAGCTAGAGGCTGGTGGACGTGTCCCCTCAGAGGCCGAGCTGATCGAGCATTTCGGGGTCGCCCGGATGACTGTGCGCCAGGCAGTACAAGAACTGCGCGCCGAAGGCCTGGTGATCTCCGAGCACGGCCGCGGCGTGTTCGTGCGGCCCGCTCCCCCAATTCGACGGCTCGCATCCGATCGCTTCGCGCGGCAACATCGCGCCAGCGGCAAAGCCGCATTCACCGTCGAAGCGGAGAAGTCCGGTTACACGCCTCAGGTTGACAACATCACCGTGACCCGCGAGAGGCCGGATTCTGTTGTTGCCGAACGTCTTCGACTGAATGCTGACGAGGAAGTCGTGGTTCGTTCACGGCGCTACCTCGCCGATGGTAAACCGGTCGAAACCGCCACCTCCTACATTCCGGCCGCGTTCGCCAAGGGAACCAAGATCGAACAGACCGACACCGGACCGGGCGGCATATATGCGCGTCTCGAAGAAGCTGGCCACAGCCTCGCGAGATTCACCGAAGAGGTCGGCGCCCGAATGCCCACCCCCGAAGAACGCCGCGAGTTGCAACTTCCCGCCGGTGCACCTGTTCTCACTGTGGTCCGCACGGCCTATGACACCAACGACGTGGCTGTCGAGGTGTGCGACACGGTGAAGGTGGCATCGGCCTACCTGCTGGAATACGACTTCTCCGCGCGCTGAAACGTCGCAAAACCACCAAGTGCGCCAGAACGCTTGACTTACTCCTCTAGACGACTAGGTTGAGTAGTCATCTAGTCCAATCTCTCGAAAGGCTCGGCAATGTCCATCCCGAAATGGCTCCAGATCGGCCATGCCCAGGTGTTCTCCCTCGGCGCGTTCCTCGTATCCGAGGTGACGCCCATGATCGACTTCGAGAAGTCCTCGGGCGAGAACCGCGTTCAGGCGCGGGATCGTGATACCGGCTTGCCGATGTGGCAAGTCGAAGTGCTCGACGGCGACCCGGCTGCACCGAAGCGCAGCCGAACGGTCACGGTCAAGTTTGCCTCACCGACGCAGCCCTCTGCGCCCGCCAATTCCAGCGGAACACCCTTTACCCCAGTGGTTTTCGACGGGCTCATGGCGCTGCCATACGTTGAGAAATCGGGTGACTTCTCCCGGATCGCTTGGTCGTTTCGAGCCTCCGACATGAGAGCACCGGGCAAGCCGACCACGAACGCAGCGACGAGCCGGGAGTCGGCATGAATCCCGATCCGTACGCGCAGCTCGATCCTGACACCCCGTTTCGGCTCGACCACGTCATGAATTTCCTCGCCACTCTCGGCCTGTGGGTGGCGATCATCGTGGCACTCGCCAGCGTTGCACTCGCCTCCTGGCGACTGCACTCACCCGAGACGTTCGACGAACGGTTCGCAACACCGGCCAGACTGCTGAGCTGGCGACTGTGGGCGTACATCTCCTGGCGCAGGCTCTGTAGGCGTTGCGGCTTGTCCACCTCGGAGCAGGTCACGCGTCGCGACAAAGAAGGCCGGCATGTCACGTCGACCCGCTGGTTTCATCCAAAGCTGTTGGGAACAGAGGTGTCTCAGACCACCCTGCGGCTCACGGCGCGGGCGAGGATGGGACAAACCGTGGAAGACCTGGAGCGCGCAGTCCCTGCGATCCGTGATGCTAACGGCGCACATTCGGCGCGGGCGGTTGTCGTATCGCCGGGGACGCTGCGCATCGAGCTGGTCAAGCGGGAGCAGTTGTCGACGGTACGTCACGCAGCGCCGCCAACGGCAGTGACAACAACACGGGTGACACTCGGACGGCGCGAAGACGGTTCCGATTGGATCCTCCCCCTACGCGGACGACACACCCTCACAGTGGGCTGCTCGGGTGCAGGCAAAGGTTCCGTCTTCTGGGACATCGCCTGCGGGCTTGGTCCGTCCGTCGCCGCAGGAGTAGTTCATCTCATCGGAATCGACCTGAAGTACGGCATCGAATTATCAATCGGTGCAGGGTTATTCACTAAGATCGCCACCACCGAGGCCGACGCCGTGGCAACCCTTGCAGGGCTAGAGATGCTGATGGACAAGCGCGGCAACGAGATGGCCAGTCTCACCCGCGAGCACCGTCCAACCAAGGCCTCACCGCTGGTCGTGCTGCTGATCGACGAGCTGGCCGGGCTGACCGCCTACATGAGTGACCCAGCCCTTCGAAAGGAAGCCGCCGCCTCGTTGTCACGGATTCTTACCAAGGGTCGAGCACTGGGCATCGTAGTCGCCGCGTTCCTGCAAGACCCTCGCAAGGAGACCTTGCCGATGCGGGGCCTGTTTACCCAGACCATTGCGCTTCGACTGCGATCCCGTGAGGAAGTCACGATGGTCCTCGGTGACGGCATGGCCGAGAAAGCGCCAGCACACCGAATTAGCCCCGACAGACCCGGCACCGGCTACATCATCGCCGAGGACGGACATACGACCAAGGTCCGATCCGACTACTGGTCTGATGACCAGATCCGCTCCACTGCAAGGCAATACGGAAGATCAAAGACCGCAGGAGGGCAGCGCAGTGAATAGCGGGTCCGACGTAATCCGAGCAGCGAGGTGATGTCATGGTGATTCACGGTCTCCGGGATACGCTCGTGTCCACCGGTGGCTTTCCTGAGCTGCTGACCGCGGATCAGGTGTCAGCACTGCTCGGCGTCTCCGCCGCGACGCTCAATCGCTGGGCAGCGCTCCGCGAAACGACCGGCGAGCAGATCGGACCGCCCTGCTACACCCTGTCAGGGCGGGTCCGTCGCTGGGATGCAGCCGAAGTCCGATCTTGGCTCAAGCAGGTGCGCCGGTAATGGCCGGCAACACTCCGCGCGGCATCCGCAAACGGCTGAACGCCGCCGGGGAGCCCCGCTATCAAGTCCGCTACCTGATCCGCGACCCGGACGCGCCGTCGGGCTGGGTGGAAACGTCCGCGACCTTCCCGACGCTGCGCGAGGCGAAGGCCTTCAAGTCCGAGCGTGACAATGAAGCCGCGCTGGGAGCACGGCGGTTCGATCCTCGCCTGGGCCGGACGCCCCTCAGCAGGATCTGGACGCAGTTCTCCGACTCCAAGAAGCCGGCGGTGTCGCCCAAGACCTGGAGCGGCTACACCCAGCACTGGGAATTGCGCATCGAACCCCGCTTTGGTCACGTGCCCGTCGATGAGATCACCCGCGCCGACGTCCAGGCGTTCGTTGACGGCTTGACAGTTGGCCCGTGGGCAAAGGTTTCCACGCTGCGCCTCCTGCGGTCGATTCTCGACGTCGCACACCAGGACGGCCGCATCCACCGCAACCCCGCCCTCGGCGTCTCCGCGGGCCGCATTCCCGAGCGGGAGCGGCACCGATACCTGACCGCTCAGGAGGTCCAGAGGCTCGCGACGGCCTGCGGGGACCAGGGCGATGTCGTGACCATCCTGGCCTACACCGGCCTGCGCTGGTCCGAACTCGTCGGCCTACGGGTCAAGGACATCGACCTGACTGCTCGTCGGCTCTATGTCCGACGGGCCGCACCGGAAGTCGAAGGCCGCATCGTCATCGGCCCGCCCAAGACCCGAGCCGGCATCCGAACCGTCCCGCTCCCCCAGGTCGTCGTCGACATCTTCAAGGGACGCATCACCGGTCGGCAGCCCGACGAGCCCGCCGTCACCTCACCCAATGGCGCGATGCTGCGCTCCAACAACTGGCGTCGCCACACCCACTGGAACAAAGCCCTCAAGAAGACCGACCTGGCGCCGCTGACCATCCATGATCTACGCCACACCTACGCCAGCCTGGCCCGCAAATCCGGCGCCGACCTCAGATATGTCCAGAAGACCATGGGCCACTCCACGCCAACCGTGACCGCGAACATCTACAGCGACCTCTATTCCGACGAGCTGGATCAGGTCGCAACGAACCTCGATCAGCTTCACACGACCGAGATTCACACATCGAAGACCGGACAAGAACCGGACGAATCCAACTGACAACCGAGTGCAAGACCCGTGTCGATGCAGGTGAAGAATGGTGGCCAGGGCCGGGATCGAACCGGCGACCTTCCGCTTTTCAGGCGGACGCTCGTACCAACTGAGCTACCTGGCCGGAAGGGCAAGTTGCCTCGCCGTTCTGGCGACCCTGACGGGACTCGAACCCGCGACCTCCGCCGTGACAGGGCGGCGCGCTAACCAACTGCGCCACAGGGCCTTACATACTGCGTTGCTTCGCTTTCGCGTTGCGTACCCCCAACGGGATTCGAACCCGTGCTACCGCCGTGAAAGGGCGGCGTCCTAGGCCACTAAACGATGGGGGCCAATCCGAATCTCTTCGGGGGCACTCTCAACGTTTCCGTTGGGAGCTTCGATAGCTTAGGGCACGACCGCCCCACGGCCCAAATCGGCACTTCAGACCACCAACGGCCGCTCAACCACCTACCCGCGGAGGCGGCCTCACGGGACGCAGTATCCTGTGTCCCACGCCCCTATAGCTCAGTCGGTAGAGCTACGGACTTTTAATCCGCAGGTCCCAGGTTCGAGCCCTGGTGGGGGCACAAATACCTCGCCCGACGCCGAGCGTGGGGCTTTTCGGGAAGCCACCCGGCGTGTCGCCTCGGCAACCCCCACGCTCGACGTAAAGCGTTGCAACGCCGACCTACTTCGCCGGAATCTCCAGTTCCGCCACGCGTTCCTGCACCGCCTGACTGATCGCGGCGGTGAAGCGGTCGGCCATCATCTGCGCCGCCAGCGGCCGCAGGTTCGGCACCACCTTGGCGATCCGCCCGAGGTACACATTGGGGTCCTCGGCCTCGCGAATCCGGCTGAACACGACGTCCGTGACCTCATTGGCGAGGGCATCGATGTGCTTGTCGACGACGCCGGCCAGGCGCCGGATGTCGTCGGCCGGCACGTTGGTGTCGCGCAGGTTCATGGCGGCGCCGAGCACCGACTGCCGGACGCTGAAACGGCCGTCATCCAGGCGTCGAATCGCCCCCAACGCTTCGAGCGTGTCGAGGGCCCGGTCGTCCAGCGCCAGACCGGCACGTTGTTCGAGTTCGCGTAGGTCGACGGCCTCGTCGTCAGCCGGGCTCCACGGTGTGAGAAGTGCCGCACGCACCGCGAGGTCGTGGGCCGTCGCACCTTCCGGCAGCCGCGCCAGCACCTTGGTGATGGCGGCCAGCGTGTAGCCGTGCTGCTGCAACTGCTGCATCAACTCGAGCCGAATGCGGTGCGGCGCACCGTAATACGCGAGCCGGCCACGCCGCTCGGCCGGCGGCAGCAGGCCGCTCTCGTTGTAGAAGCGAATGGTTCGCACCGTCGTGCCGGTACGCGCGGCCAGTTCGTCGATGGTGAATTCCTCGACTGTGACATCTGTCATTCCACGAAGTATAGACACCAACATTCACACTGTGCCAGTGTTACTGGCACAGTCACACGTCACTATGAAATGAGAGCCACATGACCCTGCCGAAGCCCGATGGCACCACCGAGGTCGTCATCACTGGCGCCTCCTCCGGAATCGGAACCGAACTGGCCCGCGTGCTCGCCGCCCGCGGCTACAACCTCCTCCTCGTCGCGCGCCGGCAGGACCGCCTCGACGCCCTCGCCGACGAGCTGCGCGCCGACCACAGCGTCGGCGTGACGGTGCGGCCGTGCGATCTGGCCGACGCCGCGCAGCGCCAGACGCTGATCGAGGAACTGCGCACCCGGCCGGTCGCCGGCCTCTGCAACTCCGCCGGCTTCGGCACCAGCGGCGCCTTCCACACGCTGCCGATGGACCGCGAGCGCGAGCAGGTCGAGGTCAATGTTGTTGCGCTGCAAGAACTCACGCACGCCGTGCTGCCCGGCATGGTGGAGCGCGGCGCCGGCGCCGTCCTGAACGTCGCCTCCGTCGTGGCCTTCCAGCCCATGCCGTCGATGGCGACCTACGGCGCATCCAAGGCGTTCGTCAACTCGTTCTCCGAAGCCGTGCACGAAGAACTGCGCGGCACGGGCGTCTCCTTCACCTCGCTGTGCCCCGGACCGGTTCCCACCGAATGGGCCGAGGTCGCCTCGGCACACGAGTTCAGCCTGCGACCGGCTCAGGTCTCCCCTGTCGACGTCGCGACGCAGGCCGTCGACGGCATGCAGGGCGGCGCCCGCCAGATCGTGCCCGGCGCCGTCGTGAAGCTCATGGCCATCACAGGCTCGATCACTCCCCACGCCCTGCTGCTGCCCGCCCTGCGCCTGGCCCGCCGGGCCCTCGGCTGAAAACCGACCCCACTCAAGAACGGACCCCTGCCATGAACCTCTCCGACATCACCGCCCTGGCGACCAAGCCCGTCGCCGCCGTCAGCGCCAAGCCGCTCGCCGTGTTCGCCAGCGTCATGAACACGCCGATCAAGACCCGCCCGATCTACCTGCAGACCGTGGTCGACGCCCTCACCGGCTACACGCTCGAGGACGCCGTCGCGGGGAAGATCGTGGTGATCACGGGCGCCTCGGCCGGTATCGGCGAGACCACCGCCCGCCGCATCGGCGCCGCCGGCGGCGAGGTCGTGCTGGTGGCCCGCACCCGGGAGAACCTCGAACGCGTCGCCGAGGACATCCGCGCCGACGGCGGCACCGCGCACGTGTACCCCTGCGACCTGAGCGACCTCGACGCCATCGGCGCCATGGCCGACCAGGTGCTGGCCGACCTGGGTCACGTCGACATCCTCATCAACAACGCCGGCCGGTCCATCCGCCGCTCGCTGGAGCTGTCCCACGACCGCATGCACGACTACCAGCGGACCATGCAGCTCAACTACTTCGCGCCCGTCCAGCTGATCCTGAAGTTCACGCCGGGCATGCGCGAGCGCGGCTTCGGGCACATCATCAACGTGTCCTCGATCGGCGTGCAGACCAAGCTGCCGCGCTTCGGCGCCTACATCGCCAGCAAGTCGGCACTGGACGGACTGTGCGACACGTTGCAAGGTGAGACGGTGTCGGAGAACATCACCTTCACGACGGTGCACATGCCGTTGGTGCGGACCGCGATGATCGCCCCGACCAAGATGTACGACCGCTTCCCCACCCTGACGCCCGAGCAGGCCGCGGCCACGCTGTGCGACGCGATCATGCACCGGCCGCGCCGCCTGAGCCCGCCGTCCGGACAGCTGACGGCCCTCACCGACGCCCTCAGCCCGCGTCCGTTCGACCTGGTGCGGAACAAGGTCTACTCGATGTTCGGTGAGTCCGCCGCTGCGCAGGCGGCACCGGCAGAGTCCGCCGAACCCGTTGCGGCTGAATAGAAAAGGAACCTGATGGACCTGAACTCACTGCTTGCCGAGCCGGCCCGGCGGGCCGGTCCCGAAACCCGCGCCCTCGTGGCATTGGTGCGGGCCGGCGCCATCGGCGTCGACCTGCCGCACCGGTTGGTGCAGGTCCTGGCGGCACTCAACACCTACGGGCCGTTCGGCGCCGCACCGCGCATCGCCGCGATCCGGCACGGCGCCTATCCGGCGATCGCCGACGAGCGCGGCGAGCTGACGTACGCCGAATTCGATCAGGCGGTCAACCGGATTGCCAACGCATTGCGTGCTCGCCTGGCCCCCGGAGCCACCGTCGGCATCCTCTGCCGCAACCACCGCGCACCCCTGATCGTGGCGTTCGCCGCGTCGCGCGCCGGGGTCAACGCGGTGTGGCTCAACACGGCGTTCTCGGCCCGCCAGGCCGCAGAGGTCGCCAACCGCGAAGGCGTCGACCTGCTGGTGCATGACGTCGAGTTCACCGATCTGGTCGCCGACATCGAGGCCCCGCGCGGCACGTACGTCACCGATATCGACAGCGCCAGTGACGATCTCGACGCCCTCGCGGCCGACGCGTCGCCGAAGGCGCCGCCGGCTCCGGCCAAGCAGGGCCGGATCATCCTGCTGACGAGCGGCACGACCGGCACACCCAAGGGCGCACCGCGCGCCGAGCCGCGCAGCTTCATCCTCCCGGGCGGTCTGTTGGAGCGGCTGCCGATGCGTGCTCGTGAAGCCACCATCATCGGGCCGCCCCTGTTCCACGGCACGGGCCTGCTGATCGCCATCATGACGATCGCGCTGGGCTCGAAGTTGGTGCTGCGGCGCAAGTTCGAGGCCGAACAACTGGTCGCGGACATCGAGCGGCACAAAGCCACCACAGTGTGCGTCGTGCCGATCATGCTGCAGCGGGTGCTGGGCCTCGGCGAGAACACCGTCCGCAGCTACGACACCACGAGCCTGCGCGCCATCTTCTGCGCCGGTTCCCAGTTGCCGGCCGCCGTCGCAACCGCGGCGCAAGACCTGCTCGGTGAGGTGGTCTACAACCTCTACGGCTCAACGGAAGTGGCGCTCGCGACCATGGCGACACCCGCTGACATCCGCGAGGCACCCACTTCTGTCGGCAAGCCGATGCTCGGCTGCCGGATCAAGATCTTCGACGATAACGGCCACGAGGTGCCTGCCCCTGAAACAGGCCGGATATTCGTCGGTGCGGCAACGCAATTCGAGGGCTACACCGGTGGCGGCACCAAAGAGTTCATCGACGGCTTGATGGCCAGCGGCGACGTCGGGCACTTCGACGACAAGGGCCGCCTCTACATCGACGGCCGGGACGACGACATGATCGTCTCCGGCGGCGAGAACGTGTTCCCCGTCGAGGTCGAGGAACTGCTGATCACCCACCCCGCCATCGTGGAGGCCTCCGCCGTCGGCGTCGACGACGAGGAGTTCGGAAAACGCCTGCGCGCCTTCGTGGTCACCGTCGAGGGGACCGAGGTGTCGGAGGATGAGGTCAAGCAGTTCGTCAAGGACAACCTGGCCCGCTACAAGGTGCCGCGCGAGGTGGTGTTCCTCGACGAGCTGCCTCGCAACCCGACGGGCAAGGTGCTCAAGCGGGATCTGGTCGCCCGGAACGACTGAGGGCCCGTCGGACTCAGTCAGAGCAGCCACACCCGTCGGGTGCTGCGGCGGGCTCGCGGACGGCCGGCGCACAGCACACATCGCCTCGCAAGGCGCCCACACCTTCCCTCACCGCGATCCCGGCGATCACCAACGCCGCGATCGGGTCGGCCCACGACCAGCCCAGAACACTGTTGACCACGAGACCGATCAACAGCACGGCCGACAGGTAGGTGCACAGCAGTGTCTGCTTGGAATCAGCCACCGCCGAACGCGATCCGAGTTCCCGGCCGGCCCGTCGTTGTGCGTACGACAGCACCGGCATGACGATCAGGCTTGCCGCCGCGAGCACGATGCCGACAGTCGAGTGCCGGGCTTCGCCGAAACCCAGCAGGGCACGGATCGCGTCGGCCGTCACGTAGGCGGCCAGCGCGAAGAACGAGAACGCGATGACGCGCAGGGCGGCCTTCTCGCGGGCTTCCGGATCGGCGCCCGCGAACTGCCAGGCGACCGCCGCAGCCGAAGACACCTCGATCACCGAGTCGAGGCCGAAACCGACCAACGCAGCCGATGACACCCGGGCCCCTTCCGACAGCGCCACGACGGCCTCGATGACGTTGTAGGAGATGGTCGCCGCGACCAGCCACCGGATGCGTCGCGCCAGCTGCCCGCGACGGGGCTCGGTGAGCGTCATCAAGCGCACCCGCACGGCTCGCCGTCGGCACCGACGCACACGCAGTCGGGGTCCACCGCAAGGACCAAACCCATGAGGTCGTCGAGCGCACGCCCGATGCGGTGGTCCGCCAGCTCGTATCGCATGCGGCGACCTTCCGGTACTGCGACCACCAGCCCGCAGCCGCGCAGGCATGTCAGGTGATTGGAGAGGATCTGCCGAGAGACGCCGAGCTGGTCAGCGAGCTCCGACGGATACCCGGGAGACCGGTTGAGGCTCAACAAGATTCGCGCCCGCGTCGAATCCGACAGGGCATGCCCGAAACGAGACAGGGCGTCGGTGTGCTGCGCGGTTGCCACGTCTTGAAATGTACATGAAATTCTGTATCCATAAATCTATGTACACTCTGCGCGCTATCGCGGTTCAGTCGCGGTGCTTGTTCTTCGGGCCTTTGCCGTGCCCGTTGCCCGGGCCGTTGGGCGTGGGACGGTCATCGATGGGCACCGGGGTCGAGGTCAGCGGCGGGGCCGACGTGGACGTCGGGGTCGGCTCTGGCGTGCTCGTCCCGACCGGAGTCGGCGTCGACGGCCGTGACGCAGCGTCGACGATCACCGCGACGACCGTCACGAGTACCACGATGGCAGCCGCACCCCAGAGCAGCAGTCGCGAGCGGCGCCGCGGTGCGGCGACCGGCAGCATCGACGTCGTCGGGTCCGGTAGCGGCTGGCCGAGCACCAGCGTCGGGGGACGACCGGCGGGCACAGCACCGTGCAGCGCCGCACGCATCTCGTCGGCACTGCCGAAGCGCACCCGCGGGTCACGGGCCATCGCCCGTTCGACGACGGCCGCCAGCGCCGGGTCGGCATCGGGACGCAACGCCCGCAGTGGCACCGGATGCCCCTCGGTGACGGCCCGCGCCAGGTCGACGAGGTTGTCCTGCGGAAAGGGCCGCCGGCCCGTGAGTGCCTCGTACCCGACGACCCCGACGGCGTAGAGGTCGTCGGCCACCGTCGCGGGCCGTCCCGACAGCCGCTCGGCGCTGAGATAGCCCATCGTGCCGACCACCTGGCCGGCCACGGTGTGGTTCGAGTCGGCGCTCTTGGCGATGCCGAAATCGGCGATCTTCGCCGCTCCCGAATCGGCCAACAGGATGTTTCCCGGCTTGATGTCGCGATGCAGGATGCCTGCCGCGTGGGCCGCGGCCAGCGCCGAGAGCACGCCGTCGAGGACCGCTCGGACCACGTGTTGGGGTAGCGGACCGGCGGCGATCACGTCGGCCAACGTCCGTCCCGGCAGCCGTTCCATGACGATGAACGGGGTGCCGTCCTGCTCGCCGTAGTCGTGCACCGCAACGACGTGCGGATGGTTCAGCCCGGCCGCCGCGCGGGCCTCGACCTGGAAGCGATGCCGGAAGTCCGGCTGATTACTGAACTGCGCGTACAGCAGTTTGACGGCCACCGGGCGCTGCAACTGGGTGTCCCAGGCGTCGCGCACCTCTGCCATGCCGCCGTGGCCCAGCGTCCCCCGCAATTGGTAGCGGTCGGCGAGAACGCCCGGCACTGACATGGCCTCAACGCTAGTCCTGATGCCACCCCGCGGGCCCAGGCAGAGTCGGTGCCGTGGGCGCTCAGGCGCTCTTTGCGGTGGCGATGTCGTCGGCCAGCGGCGCGATCGCTGCCATGATTCGCTGCACTGTCCGCGCCGGAACGCCTGCCGCAGCCAGGCTTTCACTCAGATATGCGGCGACCAGATTGAAGTGCTGCCTGGAGATCCCCCGGCCGCGGTGGATGTCCCGCATGGATGCGCCCGTGTAGGGCTCGGGCCCACCCAATGCCGCGGCGAAGAATTCCACCTGCCGACCTTTGAGCCGTGTCATGTTCGCGCCGGCGAAGAAGCCGGCGAGTTCCGGGTCGGCCAGCACGCGCTCGTAGAAGTCCGCCACCACCTGTTCGAGCGCCTCTGCCCCTCCGATCTGTTCATAGATGCTCGTCATGCGTCGAGCCAACACCGGCCGTGTTGCCTAACCATTGCTCGACGGTGACCCAGCGACTAAATCGATCTCACAGACCCCTCGAAATGCTGCGAGTACCGCAAAACGCCTGGGTCAGTCCACCTTTGGGCAGTAGAACTGCGGCTGGCCGCGGTACTCGACCGGCGGCAGGTTACGTGCGGGCGTCTCCACCAGCGGTGAATCGATGGGCAGCCGGCCGGTCGCCCGGTCGATCGCCGATCGCTTGCGCGGATGCATGAGCCTGCGCTTCGGGCCGTATTTCGAGACCAGCGTGATGACCTGGCACAGGCGGTCATGCACCCATTGCTGGCGCGCAGACCACGTGTAGCCCATCAACTCGCGCACCGGCGGGTCGTAGAGGGCCACCGTCATGAAGGTCAGGAAGCGCTGCATCACCTTGAGGTTCTGAGCCCACAGCCAGTCCGGAATCCATTGCAGCGATGGATGTTTGGGCATGGTCGACAAATCCATGACCTCGCGCGCCGCATAGTTGTTCTCCAGGACGTTGCGGCACATGTGATCCCAGTAGGCCTCGAAGTCCTCCCAGCTCTTCGGCACGGGCCGCATGCTCATGCCGTACATGCGGTACCACTGCACGTGCTCGTCGAACAGCTGTCGCTTGTCCGCTTCGGAGATGCCGCCGCCGAACTTCTCGGCGGCCAGCAGGGTGGACTTGAAGAACGTCGAATGGGCCCAGTAGAAGACGTCGGGGTTCAGCGCGCTGTAACGGCGTCCCTGCTTGTCGACGCCCTTGATCCCGATGTGGTAGTCCCGCACCTCGGCGCCGGTCTGGGGCGCGCGGTCACCGTCGAACACCACGCCGCCGATCGGGTAGATCGACCGGAGCAGCCGCGGAATCCGCTCCATGAAGAAGATCGAGTGCTCCTCGACTGCCGCCCCGAGCTGCGGATGCATGTTCTGCATCGAGCCCGCCCAGGTGCCCTGGAACAGCCCGGTCCACTGGCCGAAGTACTTCCACGTCAGCGAGTCGGGCCCCAGCGGCACCGCGTCATAACCACCGGAAGTGACCGGGCAGCCGGCCGCCACGGGCGCAGAGTCGCTGGTCATGGGGCATGCGTCGGAAGTATTTTGAGTCACCGGCATTCTTTCCTGGATGTCAGCGGGTATCCTGACTACACGCGTTGTCAGCCACAGCTTAGGAGTCACGTGCCTTCCGGTCAACGACAGGGCCGCTGGTCCGCCGTCCCCCTGGCGGACCGCCCGACGCGGCGCCGCGAGGCGCTCATCGAAGCCGGCATCGCCGCCCTCGGCCATTCCGACGGCCCGGCCGCGACGGTCCGGACGGTGTGCCGCACCGCCGGCCTGACCGAGCGTTATTTCTACGAAAGCTTCACCGACCGTGAGGATTTCGTCCGCGCCGTGTACGACGAAGTATGCACGACGGCCATGGCGGCACTGACCACCTCACAGAGTCCGCGCGACGCCGTCGAGCGATTCGTCACCATGATGGTCGACGACCCCACCCGCGGCCGCGTACTGCTCATCGCCCCGGCGCAGGAGCCGGTCCTCACCCGGTCGGGCGCCGACTGGATGCCGAGCTTCATCGAACTGCTGCAGCACAAGATGTTCCCCGACGGCGATCCGGCGCGGCGGGCACTCGAGGCCACCAGCCTCATCGGCGCCCTCACCGCGCTGTTCACCGGATATCTCGGCGGCAAGCTGCCCGTCACCCGCGAGCAGTTCGTCGACTACTGCGTCGACATGCTGATGAGCCGGGTCCCGTCGCACCGGTAACACCTACGAAGCCGCGACATCACAGTTCAGATTCACCGATCGGACATGCGTCACAGCAACTTGATGTCACTACGGGACACAGATACTCTGACTGCTACCAACAGGTACAGATATCTAATCGGGAGGCGCCATGACAGCCGACTACACCGACCTTCAGCTGCTGCATGAGCTGGAGCCGGTCGTCGAGACGCTCGTCGACCGCCACATGAGCATGCGGAAAGACTGGAACCCGCACGACTACATCCCCTGGAAAGAGGGCAAGAACTACTACGCCCTCGGCGGCCAGGACTGGGATCCGGAGCAGTCGAAGCTCTCCGAGGTCGCCCAGACCGCCATGGTCCAGAACCTGCTGACCGAGGACAACCTGCCGTCCTACCACCGCGAGATCGCGATGAACATGGGCATGGACGGCGCCTGGGGCTACTGGGTGAACCGGTGGACCGCCGAGGAGAACCGCCACGGCATCGCCCTGCGCGACTACCTCGTCGTCACCCGCAACTGCGACCCGGTCGAACTCGAGGAACTGCGCGTCGAGCAGGTCACCCGCGGCTTCTCGCCCGGCCAGAACCTGCAGGGCGACCTGTTCGCCGAGAGCCTGTTCGACTCGGTCATGTACGTCTCGTTCCAGGAGCTGGCCACCCGCGTCTCGCACCGCAACACCGGCAAGGCCTGCAACGACCCCGTCGCCGACCAGCTGCTGCAGCGCATCTCGGGTGACGAGAACCTGCACATGATCTTCTACCGCGATGTCTCGGCCGCCGGCCTGGACATCAACCCGAACCAGGCGATGGCCTCGCTGCACCGCATCGTGGAGAACTTCAAGATGCCCGGGTACACCGTGCCCGACTTCCGCCGCAAGGCCGTCATCATCGCCGTCGGTGGCGTCTACGACCCGCGCATCCACCTCGACGACGTCCTCATGCCGGTGCTCAAGAAGTGGCGCATCTTCGAGCGCGAGGACTTCACCGGTGAGGGCGCGCGCCTGCGCGACGACCTCGGCCGGATCATCAAGGAGCTCGAGGACACCTGCGCGAAGTTCGAGGTGGCCAAGGAACGTCGCCTCGAGCGTGAGCGGAAGATGGCCGAGAAGAAGGCCATGAAGAACCTCCTGGTGTCGACATCAGCGTCGTAACCGAAGCTGTCAACGAGACGGCCCGATCCCTTCGGATCGGGCCGATCTCGTTGCGTTCTCCGGTCGTCCTCGCGCCGATGGCCGGTGTGACGAACGTCGCCTTCCGCACCCTGTGCCGCGAGCAGGAGCTCGCCCGCGTGGGCACCGTGAGCGGCCTGTACGTCTGCGAAATGGTCACCGCGCGGGCCCTCGTCGAGCGCAACGCCGCCACGCTGCACATGACGACGTTCGCGCCCGAGGAATCGCCCCGCTCCCTGCAGCTCTATACCGTCGACCCGGCGACCACGTACGCTGCGGCCAAGATGATCGTCGACGAGAACATGGCCGACCACATCGACATGAACTTCGGCTGCCCGGTGCCCAAGGTCACGCGCCGCGGCGGTGGTTCGGCCCTGCCCTACAAACGCAAGCTGTTCGGCCAGATCGTGGCGGCAGCCGTCCGCGCGACCGAAGGCACCGACATTCCCGTCACCGTGAAGTTCCGGATCGGGATCGACGACGCCCACCACACGCACCTCGATGCCGGCCGGATCGCCGCCGAGGAAGGTGCCGCGGCAGTCGCACTGCATGCCCGCACCGCCGCGCAGCGCTACTCCGGCACCGCCGACTGGGACCAGATCGCCGCATTGAAAGCGCACGTCACCGGCATCCCGGTGCTCGGTAACGGCGACATCTTCGACGCCGACGACGCACTGCGGATGATGGCCGAGACCGGCTGCGACGGCGTCGTCATCGGCCGCGGCTGCCTGGGCCGGCCCTGGCTGTTCGCCGAACTGTCGGCCGCCTTCAACGGCCAGCCCCGCCCCACCCCGCCGACGCTCGGCGAGATCGGGGACATCATCCGCCGGCACGGCCAGCTGCTCGCCGATCATTTCGGCGAGGACAAGGGCATGCGCGACATCCGCAAGCACGTCGCCTGGTACCTGCACGGGCTGCCCGCCGGCGCTGAGCTGCGTCGCGCACTGGCCCTGGTGAAAACCCTGGCCGAACTCGACGAGCTGCTCACCCAACTGGATTCCGATGTGCCGTTCCCGGACTGCGCAGAGGGCCCACGAGGCCGGCAGGGGTCGCCGGGTTCCGTGGTGCTGCCCGAAGGCTGGCTGGACGACCCCGACGACTGCACGGTGCCGTTCGGCGCCGACATGGTCAACTCCGGCGGGTAAACGTGAGCGACCGCGACCGGACCACCCCCGGTGAGGGTGACGGCGATGCTGCCGGCGACAACCCCTGGGTAACCCGTACGACGCGGGCCGCGGGCCCCGTCCGGGCGCCGTGGGAACGGGCCGGTCGCCTGCAGAGCCAGCCGGACGACGAGAGCGCGGACGACGAGGAAACCGGTAGCCACGGCGGCGGTGGCGTCACCGTCGCCGAACTCATCGCCCGGCTCTCGGGCGGCGCGGTCCCGTCAGCACCTGTCATCGAGGCACCCGCACCACCCGAGCCACCGAAGCCCCAGCGGCCCGCGCCGAAGCCGGCGCCGGCGCCACGGAACGCGCCGAAGCTCGAGCCCGTCGCCCCGCCAGCGGCCGAGGAGCCGGCGCGCACCGCTCGCCGTCGAGTCGAATCCGAGCCCGTCACAGAGGTTTTCGGCGCGCCGCTGGCCGACCCCGACGCGCTGCCCGAACGGCCGCGGGCCGTGGTGCGCACGGACGTCCGGAACTACATCGACCATCCCGAGCGGCCGGCGCACATCGACGCGCCCCCACCGGTCGATCACCACACCCGCCACCGGTTCGCGGTTGCCGGTCGCATCCTCATGGCGTTGGCGGCCGTCATCGCGCTGTCGATGACCGGCGCCGCCTGGCAGTGGCAAAACATCAAGAACAACAACATGAACCGGGTCTCGGCGCTGGACCTCAACTCCCGCGACATCATCGACCCCAACGCGCAGTTCGGCGACGAGAACTTCCTGATCGTCGGCGTGGACAGCCGCTACGGCCAGAACGCCGACATGGGTGCCGGCACCACCGAAGACGCGGGCGGCACCCGCTCCGACACGATCATGCTGGTGAACATCCCGGCGAACCGCAAACGTGTTGTGGCGGTGTCGTTCCCGCGCGACCTGGCCATCAAGTCGACACAGTGCGAAGCCTGGGATCCGAAGACCGGCGGCTACGGGCCCATCTATGACGAAGACACGAAAAGCTATGGGCCCGACCAGGTTTACACCGAGACCAAGCTGAATTCGGCCTACTCGTTCGGTGGGCCGAAGTGCCTGGTGAAGGTGATCCAGAAGCTGTCCGGCCTGTCGGTGAACCGGTTCATGGCAGTCGATTTCGCCGGCTTCTCCAAACTCGTGGACGCCGTCGGCGGCGTCGAGGTCTGCAGCAGCACACCGCTCGAGGACTACGAACTGGGCACCGTGCTGGAGCACTCCGGCCGCCAGGTCATCGACGGTCACACCGCGCTGCAGTACGTGCGCGCCCGCCAGGTCACCACCGAGGTCAACGGTGACTACGGCCGCATCAAGCGCCAGCAGATGTTCCTGTCCTCCCTGCTGCGGTCGATGATCTCCAAGGACACGTTCTTCAACATCGGCAAGCTCAACAACGTCGTCAACCTGTTCATCAACGACTCCTCGGTCGACAACGTCACCACCAAGGACCTGGTGCAGCTCGGCCAGTCCATCCAGGGCGTCAGCGCCGGCCGCGTCACCTTCGTCACCGTGCCCACCGGCGTCACCGACTCCGAGGGCAACGAACCGCCGCGGGTCGACGACATGCGCGCGCTGTTCGACGCGATCATCAACGACGAACCGCTGCCCGAGGAACGCAACTCCGACAACACCCCGGTCCCCGCCACGTCGGCTGCCCCCAGCAGCACCGCGGCCACCCCGGACGGCGAAGAGGTCAACACCACGACGACCGACCCGAGCCAGGTGACGGTCCGGGTGTCCAACTCGACCGGGCAGGACGGCCTGGCCGCGACGGCGACCAAGGAACTCGAGCAGCACGGCTTCACGGTCAACTCGCCGGACGACTACCAGGGCCAGGTGACGTCGACGACGGTGTTCTACTCGGCAGGGCACGAACAGGCCGCCGCGACCGTGGCGTCCACGTTGCCCAATGCCCACGTCGAGCGGGTGTCGGGCCTGGGAGACGTGGTGCGCGTGGTGCTCGGGACCGATTTCACCGCGGTGGGAACCCCGGCCGCCAGCGGTTCAGCCGCCCAGATGCGGGTGACCCATGGCAGCCTGTCGGGTGAGCCGACCAAGCTGCCGGAAGACCTCAGCATCACCAACGCGGCCGACACCACCTGCAAATAGCATCTGACCTGTCCCATTCACCGGCCGTTCATTGCCAGATCACGGCATGTCCAAGGGCCAGAAAGTAGTCTGGAGCCCATGCGTACCGCGTACCACGAGCAGCTTGAAGGCCTGACCAACCGCCTCGGAGAGATGTGCGGCCTGGCCGGCGTTGCCATGGAGCGCGCGACCCAGGCCCTGTTGCAGGCCGATCTGGTGCTGGCCGAGCAGGTCATCTCCGACCACGAGCACATCTCCGCCCTGAGCGCGCAGGCCGAGGAACAGGCCTTCGTCCTGCTGGCCCTGCAGTCCCCCGTCGCCGGTGACCTGCGGTCCGTCGTCGGGTCCATCCAGATCGTCGCCGACGTCGACCGCATGGGTGCGCTGGCGCTCCACGTCGCCAAGATCGCCCGCCGCCGGCACCCGCAGCACGCGCTGCCCGAGGAGGTCAACGGCTACTTCGCCGAAATGGGCCGCCTCGCAGTCGAATTGGGCAACACCGCGCAAGAGGTGCTGCTCACCCGGGACCCGGAGCGCGCGGCCCGCATCCAGGAAGAAGACGACGCGATGGATGACCTGCACCGTCATCTGTTCAGCGTGATGATGGACCGCGAGTGGAAGCACGGCGTGACCGCGGCGGTCGACGTGACGCTGCTCAGCCGCTTCTACGAGCGCTTCGCCGACCACGCCGTCGAGGTCGCGCGGCGGGTGATCTTCCAGGTCACCGGCCGGTTCTCCGACGACGACGGCCTGCCCACCATCAGCTAGGCCCGTTCGGCGGGTACCAGCCGCACGCCGTCGCGGCCGGCGGCCAGCAGGTCCTGCAGCATCTTCTCCAGCACCGACAGTTCCGCGGCGGTGTAGCGCGACAGGAAGTCGTGCCGGCCGGCGTCCATCTCGTCGTGCATGCGCTGGTGTACCTCGATGAGGCGTTTTCCATCCGCGGTGGGGGTCAGCTGCAGCTCTTTGCGGTTGCCCGGCACCGGTGTGCGGGTCACGAGCCCGGCGTCGACGAGTCTTTGGACGTGCTTCGACACCGTGCCCTTGAGCTGCCCGGCGCGGGCGGCCAGGCCCACCACACTGATCGGGCCGTCAGCGAGCTCCGCCAGCAGATGCAGGCCCAGGGTGGGCAGCTCACGCACGGTGCGTTCCAGCCGCGGCGGGCAGTGCGCGGCGAGGTAGTCGCGCTCGGCATCAACCTCGTCGGTGTCGAACTTGTCCCCCACCGCGCCGACCAACGCACTGATGTCGGCGATCAGCGCGGATTTGGTTTTCATGGAAACCATCTTGCCATCCGGCGAGCCATCGGCATATAGTTTCCACAGAAACCATATTCTGAGTCGAGGAGCGCACATGAAGGCAGCGGTCGTGCACGAGTGGGGCCAGCAGCCCCGGTACCTGGATTTCCCCGAGCCCCAGCCGCGCGACGGCGCCGTCGTCGCCACCGTTGAGGCGTCGGCGCTGACCAACCTCAGTCGCATGGTCATCATGGGAAAGCACTACAGCAGCAAGGAGGTTCAGCTCCCCGCCATCGCCGGGGTCGACGGCGTCGCCCGCCTCGACGACGGCTCACGGGTGTACACCGGATCGCTCGCCCCGTACGGGCTGATGGCCGAACGCACCCTCGTCGTCCCGGCCGGCGCCGTCCCGGTGCCCGAGCACGTCGACTCGGTGACCGCGGCGGCGGTGCCCAACCCCGGCATGTCGGCGTGGATGAGCCTGGACTACGCGGCCCAGACCAAACCCGGCGACCACGTGCTGGTCCTCGGCGCCACCGGCGTCACGGGATCAGTGGCAGTGCAGTTGGCCAAGTTCGTCTTCGGGGCGGGACGCGTTGTGGTGGCCGGCCGCAACCCCGAACGGCTGGAGTGGCTCCGCACCGTCGGAGCCGACGACGTCATCGCGCTCGGCACCGACGATCTCGCGGAAAGCGTTGTGGCCCAACACTCGGCGCGGCCGTTCGACGCCGTCATCGACTACCTGTGGGGCACACCCGCGGAGCAGACGCTGACCGCCCTGGCCGCCGCGCATCCGTCGACCCATTTCCACGCCACGCGCTTCATCCAGGTCGGTTCGATGACCGGCGCGAGCATCAGCGTCGACGCCGCGACGTTGCGCAGCACGGGCATCACGCTTCAAGGCGTGGGCATCGGCAGCGTCCCGCCCGAGGCCCTGCAGCGCGCCCGCACCGAAGGCCTGCCCCGGATGTTCGCGATGCTCGACGCCGGTGAGCTGCAGCTGACCACCGCCGCCCGTCCCCTCGCCGACATCGAAAACGTCTGGGCGGCAAAGGAACCCTCCGGCACCCGCGTCGTCATCACGCCGTAGGACGCAGTTGGGTCACCTCCCCTCGCGAGCAGACGCAAAACTGTCGTTTTCGAGCGAAAAATGACAGTTTTACGTCTGCTCGCGGAGTTATCCACAGGGCTGGAGGCCGGATGCTGGCGGCGATGGGATGCGGCCGCCACCATCGACGCATGACGCTCGAAGACGTATTCGCCGTCCACAACGGCGTTGCGACAGCACAGCAGTTGCTCGCGACGATGACCGATCGGGCACTCGCACGCAGAGTCCGGGAGGGAGAAGTCTTCCGGGTGTGCCACGGCGTCTACTCCGCGCGGCCTCCAGACACGACAAGCCGGCTCAGAGCACTGGACCTGCTGTCCGACGTCCCCATCGTCGCCTGTATGAATACTGCTGCCGCGATGTACGGCTTCGATACCGAACAGGACGATCGCACCCACATCCTCGACCCGGGCGTGCGCATACGGACTTCGCTCGACCTCATCGTGCACCAGCGAATTGGCGCGCCGCTCAAGAAACTTGACGGCCGACTCGCCACCGCGCCCGCATGGACAGCGATAGAAGTCGCCCGGACACTGAAACGTCCGCGGGTGCTGGCGGTATTGGATGCCGCTCTCCGCAGCGGCACCTGCAGCAGGGCGGAACTGCTGCAGGCCCTTGAGGAACAACGTGGCCGTCGCGGCGTGGTCAATGTCCGGGAGCTGCTGCCACTGGCTGACGCGCGAGCCGAGTCTCCAATGGAATCCGAGATGCGGTTGGTCTTCATCGAATGGCAGCTTCCGACTCCCGAATTGCAGTACGAGGTACGCGATCTCCACGGTCAACTATGGCGACTCGATTTCGCCTGGCCCGAATACCGCGTGGCAGCTGAGTACGACAGTATGGAATGGCACTCGAATCCCGCTGCGGTCAAACATGATCGCATCAAGACGGCACGGCTACAGGAAATGAGCTGGACCAGCGTTCCGGCTGTCGTCGACGACATCAGGCAATACCCGGTCGAGCTGTGCACAAGAATCAGACGTCACTTTGATCGCGCGGCATGAGTTCCTGCGCGAACAGACGCAAAACTGTCAAGTTTCAACCAAAAACGACAGTTTTACGTCTGCTCGCGAGAGAAAGTGACCGCGAACCCCCGCGCATATCCGCGGGCGACCTAACCGAAGCGGCCGGAGATGTAGTCCTCGGTGGCTTTCTTGGACGGGTTGGAGAAGATCTTCTCGGTGTCGTCGATCTCGATCAGCTGGCCGGGCTTGCCGGTGGCCTCGAGATTGAAGAACGCGGTCTGGTCGCTGACACGCGCTGCCTGCTGCATGTTGTGCGTGACGATCACAATTGTGAAGTCCTGCTTCAGTTCTGCGATCAGGTCCTCGATGGCGAGCGTCGAGATCGGGTCCAGCGCCGAGCACGGCTCGTCCATCAGGAGCACGTCGGGCTGCACCGCGATGGCGCGGGCGATGCACAGACGCTGCTGCTGACCACCGGAGAGACCACCACCGGGCTTGTCGAGGCGGTCCTTGACCTCGTTCCACAGGTTGGCGCCCTTGAGCGACCGCTCGGCGACCTCGTCGAGCGTCTTCTTGTTGCGCACGCCCTGCAGCTTCAGCCCGGCCACCACGTTGTCGCGAATGGACATGGTGGGGAACGGGTTCGGGCGCTGGAACACCATGCCGATGGTCTTGCGCACGCCGACGGGGTCCACGCCGGGGGCGTAGATGTCGTCACCGTCGAGCAGCACCGATCCGGTGGCGCGGGCGCCGGGGATGACCTCGTGCATGCGGTTGAGGGTGCGCAGCACCGTCGACTTACCGCAGCCCGACGGCCCGATGAACGCCGTCACGCTGCGCGGCTCCACCGACAGGCTGACGCTCTGCACGGCGTGGAACGAGCCGTAGTAGATGTTGAGATCTTTGAGATCCAGACGCTTGGCCATTGACGGTACTCCTGCTCAAACTTTCTTCGGGGCAAAGAACTTGGCGCCCAACCGCGCCGCCACGTTCAGCAGCGCGATCAGCAGCACCAGGGTCAGTGCCGCTCCCCACATCCGGTCGGTGGGGACCTCGTTGGCGCCGGCACCGGCGCCGATCTGGTCGTACATCATGCCCGGCAGCGAACCCATGAAGCCGCCGAACATGTCGAAGTTCATGGCCTGTGCGTAGCCCACCAGGACCAGCAGCGGGGCCGTCTCACCCATGACGCGGGCCAGCGACAGCATGACGCCCGTGACGATGCCCGACAGTGCAGTCGGGATGACAATGCGCACAATGGTTTTCCACTTCGGGATACCCAGTGCGTAGCTGGCCTCACGCAGGTCCATCGGCACGATGCGCAGCATCTCCTCGGTGGACCGCACGATGACCGGGATCATCAGCAGCACCAGAGACAGCGACACCGCGAAGCCCGTGCGCTGGAAGCCCAGGGTCGCGACCCACAGCGCGTAGACGAACAGCGCGGCGACGATCGACGGGACACCGGTGAGGATGTCGACCATGAACGTGGTGACCTTGCCCAGCTTGGTGCCGCCCCCGTACTCCACGAGGTACACCGCCACCATCACGCCGATCGGGATCGAGATGACGGCGCACACCAGCGCCTGCAGCACGGTGCCGACGATGGCGTGGTACGCGCCGCCGCCCTCGACGAACGCCGTCATGCCGGACTGCGAGTTGGTGAACCATTCCGACGCCGTGAGGGCCTTGTAGCCCTTGGTGACAACGGAATACAGCACCCACACCAGCGGGATCAGCGCCACGAGCAGTGACAGGCTCACGAGCACCGTCGCGACCTTGTCGGTCACCTTGCGGCGCAGGCCCACCCCTTCGAACGACTGGTGCTTGACGGGCCGCTCCAGCATCGCCGCCATCTTTGCGTTCATTTCGCCGTCCTTCCGGCCACGACCGCGCGCGCCGCGGAGTTCACCACGAACGTCAGGATGAACAGCACCAGGCCGGCGGCAATGTAGGCGCCTGCTTTGTACTGGTCGTTGAATTCGCTTGCGGTGGCCGCGATCTTGCTGGCGAACGTGTAGCCGCCGTCGAACAGGGTCCAGCTGAACTGGGTCTGCGTACCGCGCAGGATGATCAGCAGCGCGATGGTCTCACCGAGCGCGCGGCCGAGGCCGAGCATGGCGCCGCTGATGTAGCCCGAGAGGCCGAACGGCAGCACGGTGGTGCGCACGACCTCCCAGCGGGTGGCGCCCAGCGCCAGCGCGGCTTCGATCTGGCCGCGCGGCGTCTGGATGAAGACCTCACGGGTGACAGCGGTGATGATCGGCAGGATCATCACCGCGAGCACGATGCCAGCGGTGAAGATGGTGCCGCCGCCGGCGACCGAGGCGTTTCCGGTCTTGAACAGGAACAGCCAGTCGAGATTCTTGTTGAGCCACAACGCAAACGGCTTGAGCACGGGTGCCAGCACGTAGAGGCCCCACACGCCGTAGACGATCGACGGCACCGCCGCGAGCAGGTCCACCACATACGCCAGCGGTCCGGCTAGCCGGCGCGGTGCGTACTGCGTCTGGAAGATCGCGATACCCAGCGCCACCGGCATCGCGATCAGCAGCGCGAACACCGACACGAAGACGGTGACCTGCAGCAGATCGAGGATGCCGAAGTGCATCGCGGAGGTGTCGGTGGTGACCCAGTTGCCGCCGAAGGTGAAGAAGTTCTCCTTGTTGCGGGCCAGCGCCGGGATGGCGCGCCACAGCAGGAACACACCGATGGCCGCGATGAGCGCGACGATCAGTACGCCGGACCCCTCGGCGAGTAGGCGGAAAATCCGGTCGCCCAGGCGAACTTTCGAGCCCTTCAGCGGGTCGAGAGACACCGGCGTCGGCTCGGGGAAGGGTGCGGCAAGCGCCTCCCCCGACCCCGCGTCGGCTGGATTCGGTGTTGTCACTGTCATCCTGTCAGGAACCTAACGGTCGTGGGCTCCGGTTCCATCCTTACTGCGATGGAACCGGAGCGCCAGCACTGCTTAAGCGATTGCGTCGACCGACTGCAGCAGACGCGTCTTGAAGGCGTCGGGCAGCGGGATGTAGCCCGCCTTCGACAGGTTGGCCTGCCCCTGGTTGGCGGCCACCTTCAGGAACGACTTCACCGCGGCCGCGGTGTCGGCGTCGTAGCCCTTCGAGCAGACGATCTCGTAGGTGGCCAGCACCAGCGGGTACGCGCCGGCTTCCTTGGTCGAGTACAGCGACTTCAGGTCGAGGGCCAGATCGTTGCCGTCCTTGGCGAACTTGGCGGAGGCAATGGCCTTCTTGGCGTTGTCGTCGGTCAGTTCGACTGCGCCCGAACCGGTGTCGATCTGCGCGAACGGCAGGCCGGCGGCCGCGGCCGGGCTCTTCTCGACGTAGCCGATGGCGCCCGGGGTGGCCTGGACGGCCTGCACGACGCCGGCCGACTTCTGCGCGCCCTCACCGGCGCCGCCCTGGAACTCGCTGCCGGCGCCCTTCTTCCAGCTCTCCGGAGCCGCGGCGGACAGGTACTTCTGGAAGTTGTCGGTGGTGCCCGACGAGTCCGAGCGGTAGACGGGCTTGATGTCGGCGTCCGGCAGGCTGGTGCCGGCGTTCAGCGCGGCGATGGCCGGGTCGTTCCACTTCTTGATCTCACCCTGGAAGATCTTGGCCAGCACATCGGCGTTGACGACGAGCTTGCTCACACCTTCGAGGTGGTAGGCCAGGGCGACGGGGCCGAAGACCAGCGGCAGGTTCCATGCCGGGTTGCCACCGCAACGCTCGGCGGCCTTCTCGATCTGCTCCTTGGCCAGCGCCGAGTCCGAGCCGGCGAAGTCGACCTGCTTGGCGATGAACTGCTGGCGGCCGGCGCCCGAGCCGGTGCCGTTGTAGGACAGGTTCTTGCCCGAGCAAACCTGGCCCCAAGCCTTGTTGAACTCGGCGATCGCGTTCTGCTGCGCGGTCGAGCCCTCGGCGGTCAGCGCGTTCTTGCCGCCACACTCGGCAGACGAACCGGACGCCGACGACGACGAAGTGCCGGAGGTGTTGTCGTTGCCACACGCGGTCATGCCGACGGCAAGCGATGCGGCCGCTGCGGTGACGACGAATGCTTTACCGATGCTGGTGAACTTCACGGGTCCTACTTTCGGTGTCGGCCGATGGTCGGCTTTCAAGGGTCGGCTTCCGACTCCCGCGCAACGTATGCGGCCGTAATGGACGAATCACTGATGCCGAATGAACACCGGGTGAACTCGATCAGCGACTTTTCAGGCAACTCGTCGTTTCAGCTAACGGTCGGGGCTGCCGCGTAGGCGACATCGGCGCTGTACAGCTCGAACCCGAGACGTCGGTAGGTCTTCACCGCCGCGGCATTGTCTGCCTCGACATACAGCAGTACGGTCCCGCCCGCACCCAGCCGGTCCGCCAGGTGGTGCAGACCGGCCAGCGTCAGCAACGCTCCGAGACCGCGGCCCTGCGCGTCCGGCCCCACACCGACGACGTACACCTCGCCGACGCCGGAGGCGTCAGAAGACTCGGTGTCCGGAGTCCGATGAACTTTCGTCCAGTGGAAGCCGAGCAACCGTTCCCCGGCCGCATCGTCGGCGTCATATGCCAGGAACAGCCCCGCCGGATCGAACCACGATTCAGCCCGGCGCTCGTCCACCTCGGCCTGCGTCCAGCCGCCCTGTTCGGGGTGCCAGTGGAACGCCGCGTTGTTGACGCGCAGCAGTTCGGCGTCGACCTCGGGCCCCGGATACGTGGTCAGCCGGACACCGGGTTCACCCAGCAAAGGAGGCAAGTCGGACAGCGAGCGACGCATCTGCCAGAGTTCGCGCACCGCGGTCAGGCCGAGTGCCACAGCGGTGGCACGCGCGGCATCGAGGTTGCCGTGCGCCCAGATACGGGTCGCCGCGCCACCGGCGGCGAGGCCGGCACGGATCAGGTCGCTGCCGATGCCCCGGCGTCGTGCCTCGACGGCGACGACGGCCTCCGCCATGTCCGGTGCGAGGTTCAGATAGCCGATCAACGCACCCGAGTCGTGCGCCAGCAGATGGCGGGTGCGCTCCAGCGGGAGTTCGCGCAGCACCTGGTCGCCGACAGGGGCAACCCCGTCCGCGGCAGTCGCCGCCGCGACGAGTTCACGGATGGCCGTCTGGTCGGCAGCACTCAATGCGGTGTGCCAGGTCAGTTCCGTCACTGCGCGGGCTGGGTCTGCCGAGCGCCGTTCTCGACGTCACCGGAGTCGCCGTCGTCCTCGTCGTCGACGTCATCGACCGACTCGGCGGCACCGTTGGTGCGGCCGCGCGCGGGCCGAACGGCCTTGTAACCGACGTTGCGGACGGTGCCGATCAACGATTCGTAGTCCGGGCCGAGCTTGGCGCGCAAGCGCCGGACGTGCACGTCGACGGTGCGGGTGCCACCGAAGAAGTCGTAGCCCCACACCTCCTGGAGCAGCTGGGCGCGGGTGAACACCCGGCCGGCGTGCTGCGCCAGGTACTTCAGCAGCTCGAATTCCTTGTAGGTCAGGTCAAGAGGCTTGCCACGCAGCCGGGCGGTGTAGGTGCCCTCGTCGATGACGAGCTCGCCGAGCGTGATCTTGCCGGCGCTCTGTTGGTCGGCGACGCCGTTACGGCGTCCCACCAGCAGCCGCAGCCGCGCGTCGATCTCGGCGGGCCCGGTGCCGGGCAGCAGGATTTCGTCGATGCCCCATTCGACGTTGACGGCGACCAGGCCGCCTTCGTTGACCACGGCCACCACGGGGACGGAGGCACCGGTGCTGCCCAGCAGACGACAGAGTCCGCGGGCGGCCGCGAGATCAGTGCGCGCGTCGACGATCGCCACATCGGCGTTGCCGGCTTCCAGCAACGACGACACCTCGGTGGGTGCCGGCCGCACGCTGTGCGGCAGCAGCGCCAGCGCCGGGAGTACAGACTCCGGGTGCGGGTCGACGGTCAGTAGCAGAAGATCCAACGGGTCCTCCAGTACGTCCGGGGCCGCACCGGACGTTCCCCCGCGACGACGCTGTCGCAGTTCAATCCGATTCAACTCCGGAGAATCATGGCTGACACATGGCCGTTACCGGCCAAGATCATCTAACGATAGCTTGCCACCTGCGATTTAGCGGCTTGGAACGGCCGGTCGCGACGCTGCGTGCCTGGGCGTACGCCAGAATGTCCGGATGCGTAAGGTGCTGACCCGGCTGCTGATCCCAGTGGTCGTGCTGATCCTCGCGGTCGTCGGCACCGATTTCGGCTTCGCGATCTTCGCCGAATACCGCATGGCGCGCAGTGTCCGGACCGCCGCCCACCTGCACTTCGATCCGTGGGTGTCGATCCTCGGTTTCCCGTTCGGAACCCAGGCGGCGCGGGGCCGCTACCAGCAGGTCGAGGTCAAAGCCGCCGCCGTCGCGCACCCCGTCGTGGGCAAGGCGTCCATCGAGGCGACGCTGTACGACATGGTCGCGACACCCAAGTCCTGGTTGATCGGGCCCGACGCCAAGTTGACCTCGACGAAGCTGGAAAGCCGCATCATCGTGGACTCGACTCACGTCGGCCGTTTCATGGGCATCAAGGACCTGCTGGTGGAAGCGCCGACCAACGATTCGAACGACGCCACCGGCGGCACCACCGAGTCCGGCATCTCCGAAAGCCACGGCCTCGTGTTCACCGGGACCCCGACCGCTGCCGGTCTGAATAAGCGCGTCAGCGTCTCGGTGGACCTCTCCATCACCGGCGCCGACCACACGAACCTGGTGTTCACCGCGACCGACGTGCTCACCGGCCCGGGCACTGCCGAAGAAAAGGTGCCCGACGACAAGAAGGCCGCGGTGCTGCGGGCCTTCTCCACCACGATGCCGGGGATGAAACTGCCGTTCGGGCTGACCCCGACCAGTGAGGGCGCGCGCGGCTCCGACGTCATCATCGAAGGCATCGCCACGGGAGTAACCGTGCCCCTCGATGGGTTCAGACAGTCATGAACTCCACAGTCGTGGTGCTGACGGTCCTGGTGGCCGCCCTCGGGATCGCCTACATCATCGGCCGGCTGCTGACCGTGCGCGCGGGCCTGATGAAGGAAGTGACGCCGGCCGAACCGTCCGCCGAAACCGACAACTCCGATCTCGGCCTGTCCACCACCGGCCCGACCGTCGTGCATTTCAGCGCAACGTGGTGCGGACCCTGCGCGGCCGTCCGCCGCGTCGTCGACCAGGTGTGTGACGACCTCGAGGTCGCGCATGTGGAAATCGACCTGGACGCCAATCCCGTTGCGGCCCGACGCCTGTCGGTGCTGTCGCTGCCGACGACGTTCATCTTCGACGCCTCGGGGCAGCAGCGGTACCGCACCGCGGGCGTCCCGAAATCCGCTGATCTGCGCGAGGCCCTGCTACCGCTGTTGGCCTGAGCACCCCGTTGTTGGGTAAGCTGTCTGCCGTGTTATCCCCCCGCGAGCTCCTGCTCACCAAACGTCGCGCAGTAGATCTGTGCCGCGTTGCGGGTTGTTGCTGTTGTTGTAGCTGCTGAGTAGCCGCACCGTCGTTTCGTGTTGCGCTCCGAGCAGCTTTCCGTGGCCGGTCCACGTTTCCCCAACAACAGGAGCTTTCCCATGTCAGACAATTCCATCGAAACCCCGCAGGTCGACGTGCGTGGACCCCGCTTCGCAGCCTGGGTCACCACCGGCGTGCTGATCGCTGCGCTGCTGGTCTCGGCCGCGAGCCCGATCGCCGCGGCCGTGATTCTCGGCGTGCAGGCCGTGGTGTTCGCGATCGGCGCCGTCGGCGGGCCGCGCAAGCACCCGTACGGCCGCATCTTCGCCGCCTTCATCGCGCCGCGGCTGGCGCCGGTGACCGAGAAGGAACCGGTCGCGCCGCTGAAGTTCGCCCAACTCGTCGGGCTGCTGTTCGCGATCGCCGGATTCGCCGGCCTCGCAGCGGGTACCCCCGCACTGGGCCTGGGTGCCACCGCGTTCGCGTTGATCGCCGCCTTCCTCAACGCCGCGTTCGGCATCTGCCTCGGCTGCCAGATCTACCCCCTGGTGGCGCGACTGCGCCGCACCGGCATCCCCGCCACCACCTGACCCGCTAGAGCGCATAAGCAACCGAAAGGAATTCGTACATGGCACGTTCCGACGTCCTGGTCTCGACCGAATGGGCCGAGAACAACCTCGACACCGCCGGCGTGGTGTTCGTCGAGGTCGACGAGAACACCAGCGCCTACGACGACGAGGGGCACATCCCCGGCGCCGTCAAGCTGGACTGGCGCGATGATCTGCAGGACTCGGTCAAGCGTGACTTCGTCGACCAGCAGCAGTTCTCGAAGCTGTTGTCCGACAAGGGCATCAGCAACGACGACACCGTCGTCCTGTACGGCGGCAACAACAACTGGTTCGCGGCTTACGCCTACTGGTACTTCAAGCTGTACGGCCATGGCGACGTCAAGCTGCTCGACGGGGGCCGCAAGCGCTGGGAACTCGACGACCGCCCGCTGGTCAAGGACGCCACCGTCCGCCCGGCGACCTCGTACGAGGCCAAGCCGATCGACAACAGCATCCGCGCGTTCCGCGACGAGGTGATCGCCGCGATCAACACCAAGAACTTGGTCGACGTGCGTTCGCCCGACGAGTTCTCCGGCAAGATTCTGGCTCCGGCGCACCTGCCGCAGGAGCAGAGCCAGCGCCCCGGCCACGTGCCGAGCGCCATCAACGTGCCGTGGAGCCGGGCCGCCAACGACGACGGCACCTTCAAGTCCGACGAGGAGCTGGCCAAGATCTACGCCGACGCCGGCCTCGACGGCGAGAAGGAGACCATCGCCTACTGCCGCATCGGTGAGCGTTCGTCGCACACCTGGTTTGTGCTGCAGGAACTGCTCGGCCACCGGAATGTAAAGAACTACGACGGCAGTTGGACCGAATACGGCTCCCTGGTGGGTGCCCCGATCGAGTTGGGAAACTGATATGTGCTCTGCACCCAAGCAAGGCCTGACGCTGCCGGCCAGCGTTGATCTGGAGAAGGAAACCGTCATCACCGGCCGCGTCGTCGACGGCTCGGGCCAGCCGGTCGGTGGCGCGTTCGTGCGGCTGCTGGACAGCACCGACGAATTCACCGCCGAGGTCGTCGCGTCGGCCACCGGTGACTTCCGGTTCTTCGCCGCGCCCGGCACCTGGACGCTGCGTGCGCTGTCCAAGGTCGGCAACGGCGACGCCGTGGTGGCGCCGACCGGTGCCGGTATCCACGAGGTCGACGTCAAGGTCGCGTGACCTGAGTTAGTTCTCACTGCCGCGAGCGGCCGTGTTTGTACCCCGACACTCCGTGTCCGGACGTACAGATGCGGCCGCTCGTCGCATCTGAGGGGCCGGTGCGGCGCACGTCACACCGGCATCCCGAGTAACCTGTCTGTCCGTGGTGCTTTTCTTCGAGATCCTGCTGGTCGTGGCCTCGCTGGCCATCACCTGGTTTGCGCTCTACGCGTTGTACCGCCTGATCACCGACGAGTCGTGACGTCCGACCAGGACCCCGCGCACGCGAGGAGCGATTCAGCCCCTGACGGCTTGGGCGAGCTCGGCGCGCTGGCCGGTTCCGGCGACCGTGCCATCGCCGCGGCGGCCGATCGCGCCAAGGCCACGGCCGCGCGTAACGTGCCCGGGTTCGACGACCTGCCACTGCCCGCGGATACCGCCAACCTCCGTGAGGGCGCGGACTTCAACGACGCCCTGCTGGCCCTGCTGCCGCTCGTCGGTGTCTGGCGTGGTGAGGGTGAAGGCCGCGATTCCGCCGGCGACTACCGGTTCGGCCAGCAGATCATCGTGTCGCACAACGGCGGCGACTACCTCAACTGGGATGCCCGCTCCTGGCGGCTCGACGAGAACGGCGAATACGCCGGCCCGGGCCTGCGCGAGACCGGCTACTGGCGGTTCGTGAACGACCCGAACGACCCCCACGGGCAGGACGAGTCCCAGGCCATCGAGCTGCTGCTGGCGCATTCGGCCGGCTACGTCGAGCTGTTCTACGGCACTCCGCTGAACCAGGCCTCCTGGGAACTGGCGACCGACGCCCTGGCCCGCAGCAAGTCCGGCATGCTCGTCGGCGGCGCGAAGCGGCTCTACGGCATCATCGAGAACGGCGACCTGGCCTACGTCGAGGAGCGCGTGGACGCCGACGGCGGCCTCACCCCGCACCTCTCCGCGCGCCTGTCGCGCTTCGTCGGCTGACGGTCCTGCGGCTTCGATTCCTGCGGCTTCGCGCCGAGATGGACCAATTGGCTGCAATACCCCTCGGATCACGACCATTTCGTCGATCTCGGCGCAATTGACGCCGGCTGACCTACCCCGGACATGAGGCAGCCCCCGAGCCAAGGTTCCTGGTTGGACAAGACCGGGAGGCTCGGGGGCCGGGTGGCTGCGGGAATTCGCGAGTGCGCTCGGGAATTACCCGGCGCTACTAGCGGGCAGCCACCTCACATGTCCTCAAAGAATCAATCAATTTGTCGGACCACCTCCTTCCCTGTGTACGTGCGACCGTACTCCCAGCTCGAAGACCCGACAACCGATTTTTCTCGCGCTCAGATCTGCCGGTCGATCAACCCGCTGATCAAGGCCTCGAAGGGCGAAGCCGCCAGCGTCCGCCCATCCAATGTATGCACCCGCGCCGCCAGCGTGATCGCCGAAAGCAGCCAAACACCTTGCGCGGCAATCAAATCCGGTACCGTCACCCGCCGGTACACGCACTCGATCCCCTGCGCCGCGGCGGCCGCGAACAGCGCGCGCTGCGTGGTCGACGGCAGGATCGACGACGCATCGGGCGTCACCAGGACGGGTTCCCCGGCCGAGCCACGAACCGCCAGCACGACGGCCGAGCGCGGCCCTTCGAGCACCGCGCCCGTCGCGTCGACGAACACGGCGTCGCCGGCGCCGGCCCGTTCGGCGTGCCGCAGCGCGGCCACGTTCGCCGCATAGGACAACGATTTCGCGGCGGCCAGCGGCCAGTGGGGCCGCACCAGAGTCACGGCCGCGACGCCGTCCCGGCGGGCCGCGGCGACGCGCTCCGGCACGGCCGAGACCATCACGAAGGCCACCACACCGTCGACCCCGCGGCCGAGCACCAGCCGCAGCACGGCCTCCCCGTCGGGCCACTGGCTCATCGCGGCCGTCACCGCCGTCAGCCACCGGACGGAATCGGGACACGGCAGGCCCGCCAATGCCGCCGACGCCGTCAGCCGCGCCAGGTGCTCGTCCAACAGACAGACGGCCCCGGAACGCACTAGTGCCGTCTCGAAAACGCCGTCGCCGCGGGAGAACACGGGATCGTCGGCGCGGACCGTGGCCCGGCAGCCGTCGACGGCGACGACGATGGGCGGCGGGGTGGTCACGGCCAGAAGGCTAGTCGGGACGCCAACTACGCTCGAAGCATGAGCGCAGTTCCCGCCCCCGAATCCGGACCCGACGCCGGCGCCGTCTGGCACTATGGCGACCCGCTCGGGGAACAGCGTGCCGCCGCCACCGAGGCCGTCGTCGTCGACCGCGGCCACCGCGCGACCATCGAGCTCACCGGCGACGACCGCCAGAGCTGGCTGCACACCATCTCGAGCCAGCACGTCAGCGCCCTTCCGGAGGGGTCCGTCGTCCAGAACCTGAGTCTGGACGGCCAGGGCCGGGTCGAGGACCACTGGCTGCAGACCGAACTCGGCGGCGTCACCACGCTGGACACCGAGTCGTGGCGCGGGCAACCGCTCGCCGACTTCCTGCGCAAGATGGTGTTCTGGTCGAAGGTCGAGGTGAAGCCCGCCGACCTCGCGGTGCTGTCGCTGCTCGGGCCCGCCGTCAACCAGCTGGACCTGCCGACCCCGGACGCCGCCTGGACCGCGGCGCCGCTGCCCCAGGGCGGTTTCGTGCGCCGGGTGGGCCCCGAGGAGATCGAGCTGGTGGTCCCGCGGGCCGACGCCGCGGCATGGCGACAGCGGCTGCTCGACGCGGGTGTCCGGCCCGCCGGGCTGTGGGCCTACGAGGCCCTGCGCGTAGCGGCGCTGCGGCCGCGGCTGGGCGTAGACACCGATGAACGCACCATCCCGCACGAGGTCGGCTGGATCGGCGGCCCGGGCGTCGGCGCCGTACATCTGGACAAGGGTTGCTACCGCGGCCAGGAGACGGTCGCGCGGGTCCACAACCTGGGCAAGCCGCCCCGCATGCTGGTCCTGCTGCATCTGGACGGCGGCGACGACCGCCCCGCGACGGGTGATCCGGTACTCGCCGGCGGCCGGGCGATCGGCCGCGTCGGGACCGTCGCCGAGCATGTGGACCTCGGCCCCATCGCGCTGGCGCTGCTCAAGCGCGGCGTGCCCGCCGACACCGAGCTGGCCACCGGCGGTGACGCCCAGGTGCCCGCCGCGATCGACGCGGACTCGCTGCCGGAGGCCGATACCTCTGCCGGCGCGGGCCGGGCCGCGGTGGACCGGTTGCGCGGCGGCGCCCGGAACTAGTCGTCCTGCACCAGCGCCAGGTACTGGTCGGGACGACGGCGCCGAACCCGCTCGGCGACGGCCACGCCCGCGGCGAAGATCGCGGCGATGAGCCCACCGAGCACCACCGCAGTGGCGGTGCTGCCGACCAGGAGCGAGAAGTTCTTGATCACCAGCAGCAGGATCGCGGTGAGGCCGAGGAACGACAGGCCGGGGGCGATCACGGTGTGCCACACGCTCGCACCGTGCTCCTGTGTCCGGAAGAAGACGATGACGGCCAGGCTCGTCATTGCCATGAGGGCGATGAGGCCCAGCGTGGATGCGCCCGAGAACCACATGTAGGTCTGCGTTATCGGGTGCCAGCCGATCACCGCGACGGCCACCATGGCGGCCAGCGAGATCACCGTGAACACCAGCGACGATCGGGACGGCGTGCGGTGCCGCTCGTCGATCTCGGCGAGCGACGCGGGCAGCAGCCCCTTGGTCGCCAACGTGAACTGGTAGCGGGTGATGACGTTGTGGAACGACAGCACGCAGGCGAAGAAACTGGTCACCAGCAGCACCTGGATGACGTCGGTGAGGATCGGTGAGATGTAGGTGCTCGCCAGATTCTGCACGACGTTCTCGGGCTCGGCCTTGGCGGCATCGACGGCCCGATCCACACCCAGGCCCTCGACAACCGCCCATGCCGCCAGCGCGTAGAACAGTCCGATGAAGACCACGGCGGAGTAGGTCGCCCGCGGAATGGTGCGGTCGGGGTCTTTGGCCTCGTTGCGGAACACCGCGGTGGCCTCGAATCCGATGAAGCAGAAGAACGCGAACATCAGCCCGAGACTCGGTGCGCCGGTGGCGAATTCGGACGGTGACAGCGGTACCAGGCTCAGGCCACCCTCGCCGCCGGACCAGCCGGCTCCGCCTGCACAGATGACACCGATGTCGACGAGCACGACGGCCAGCGTCTCGGCGATCAGCAGTACGCCCAGCACCTTGGAGCTCAGCTCGATGTCGCGGTAGCCCAGCACCCCGACCAGGCAGACCCAGCCAATCGCACTGGCACACCAGGGAATTCCGATGTGCACCGCGGTCAACAGCTTCGACGTGGCCACGCCGAGGTACGTGTACAGCCCGATGAGCATCACCCCGTAGGACCCCAGCGCGAGTGCCGCTGCGCCCACCCCGACGTGCCGTCCCAGGCCGCGCTGGATGTACGAGTAGAACGCGCCGGCATTGGGCACGTACTTGCTCATCGAGGTGAAACCGACCGAGAACAGCGCCAGGATCACCATCGCGATCAGGAAGAACTGCGGCGCGGCGGCGCTGCCGCTCACCGAGATGATGATCGGGACGCTGGCGGTGACGACGGCCAGCGGGGCCGCCGCGGCGACGACCATGAACACGATGGAGCCGACGCCCAGCCCGCGCTGCAGCATGGTGTGTGTCCCGGGCGCTGCTTCCAGCGTCGTCGCGGGGTCGGATGGTGGAGTGTTGATCATTGATTTTCGGCTTTCTGACGACGCTGTCGGGGTGAATTCCGGGAACCCAGGAACGGCGGGGCGAGCGGGCGGGGTCAGTCGGCGAGCACGCCCCGCAGCACGATGCTCTTGACCTGGGTGAATTCGTCGAGCGTGTAGGCGATCCCTTCACGCCCCAGGCCGCTCTTCTTGTAGCCGCCGAACGCGGCCACGTCGGGCCGGTAGGTGTTGCCGCCGTTCACCGAGACGATGCCGGCCTTGATGCGCCGGCCGGCGCGGATGGCCTGTGTGACGTCGTTGGTGAAAACCGCTGCATTGAGCCCGAATTGGGAGGCGTTGGCGAGTTCGATGGCCTCGTCGAGGTTGTCGACGGCGAGCACCGAGAAGACGGGCCCGAAGATTTCTTCGTCGGTGGCGATGCCGACGCGGGTGTCGATCTCCAGCAGCGTGGGGTCGATGAAGGGACCGCGCCGGGTGCCACCGACCAGCACCCGCGCGCCCTGCTCGACGGCTTCGTGGATCTGCCGTTCGACGGTCCGCGCTGCCTCGACGCTGATGAGCGGACCGACATCGGTGGTTTCGCAGCGCTGATCGCCGACCCGCAGCGCCGCGACCCGCTCACGCAGGCGGTCCACGAACTCCTGATAGCGGGACCGGACGACCATGATGCGTTTGGTGGCCACGCACACCTGTCCGTTGGCGTAGGTGCGCCCCGCGACGGCATGGTCGACGGCCGTGTCGAGGTCGGCGTCGTCGCAGACGATGAAGGCGTCGTTGCCACTGAGTTCGAGGAAGACGCGAACGACGTTGCGGCCCGCGGCGGCGGCGATGACGGCGCCTACCGCGGTGCTGCCGGTGAACGTGACCGCCGCGATGTCGGGGCTGCCGGCCAGGTGCGCGCCGACGATGTGGCCATAACCGGTGACCAATTGCAGTGCGGCGCCGGGCACTCCGGCCCGGTGCAGGATCTCGGTGAGCATGACGGTGACGATCGGGTCGTCCTCCGGCGGCTTGACGATCATGGGGTTGCCCGCGGCGAGCGCGGCCCCCACTTTGTGCGCGTACAACTCGGCCGGGAAGTTGAACGGGACGATGCCCACCATGACGCCGAGCGGCTCACGCACTGTGAGCATGAGGTCCGATTGCAGCCCGTCCTGGATGTCGAGGGGGATGGTCTGCCCGAACAGCCGCAGGGATTCTTCGGCGAAGCCGTCGAAGATGCGGGCGGTGGTGTCGATCTCCGCCCTGGCATCGGAGATGGTCTTGCCGTTCTCCGCCGACAGCATCGCGCTCAGTTGGGCGCGGTCGGCGCGGATCTGTGCAGCGGCGGTCTTGAGGATGGCGGCTCGACGGAACGCCGGTGTTGCCGACCAGGTTTCGACACCGGCCACGGCTGCGTCGAGGGCGTCCTGCGCGTCGGCGACGGTGCCGGCCGGCACGGTGCCGATGAGGTGGCCGTCGAACTTGTCGCGGATCTCGATGACCTGACCGGAGGCGCTGTCGCGCTCCTGACCACCGATCGACATCCGGTGCTTGGCGAGCAGTTCCATTGCTGCGGTCATCGTCGAATTCCTCTCGGGGCGGGCCGTGGCGGCAAGACGCTGCCTATGATGCAGACCACATTTCGGGCCCCGGGAGGATTCCGAACATCGTGCGCCAGGTGGTCCGGAAGTTTCGATGTTCTTCGAAACAAGCCCGGCCAGACCTGGTGCCCGCCGAAATTTCTTCGGTATTTACCGGATCGGCCGACGCATCTCGTCGTAACCGCTGACGTATTCCATGTGCTGGACGCCGATGTAGTGATCGAACATGATGCTGGTCGTCGTGGCCGCGACGGGCCCGGAACTGAGCTTGGTCGCGACGAAGTCGCGCAGCTGACTGGTCGACGTGCACGCCACATGGATCAGGAAGTCGTCCGGCCCGCCCATGTGAAACACGTTGAGCACCTGGGGAAACCGGATCACCCGACTGGCGTAGCTCTTCACCTGATCGCGCGCCGACGCGGGCAGCCGCACGAAAACGATTGCCTGCACCGGGAATCCGAGCGCCTCGTAGTCCACGAACGCGTTGATCGACCGGATGACACCGAGCTGCTCGAGCCGCTTGATCCGCGCATGGCAGGTCGACGGCGCGATTCCCGCCTTGCGGGCCAACTCATTGTTGGTGCGCCGGCCGTTGGTGGTCAGCTCCCAGAGCAACAACTCGTCGATCTCGTCGGTCTTGACCTCTCCGACCCGGCCGTCCTCATACCGCTGCATCTGAACCTCCTCGTGCCACAGCCTGAAGCCGCGGCGTCCGCGCCCGAGTTCGGGCAGCACATCCTTCGGCGCATCTCGGACAATACGGGCCGCAGCCGAAAAAAGAGTCTTGTTCGCCTGAGTTTCCGAACGAAATTCGGTGGCACCCGTCCAGCCTCGAAAGATCTCCCACCATAGCGTGAGGCCGACCACAGCCGGAACTGCGATCAGCGCCATACCCGTTGCGCCACATCGCCTTTGGCACGCCCCGGTCGGCACCACCCACTGCAAGGGAGCAGCAGATGATTCCACCAACGGGAACGCCCGACCGGGCGGCAGCACTGGAGCAACTCGCCGACCGGGCGAAGTTCATCCGGCTCGAGACCGTGCGACTGTCCCGGATCGCCGGCGCCGGCCACTACACGTCGTCCTTCTCGGCCGCCGAGCTGTTCGCGGCCCTGTACTACTCGGTCCTGAAATACCGCCCGGCAGAACCGAAATGGGCCGACCGTGACCGGTTCGTCCTGAGCAAGGGCCACGCCGCGATCGGCCTGTACCCGGTGCTGGCCGAAGTCGGCTTCTTCCCGCCGTCGGCGCTCGACGACTACACACGCCTGGGCAGCCCGTTCGGCGATCACCCCGACATGAAGAAGATCCCGGGCATCGATTTCAGTTCGGGCTCGCTCGGCCACGGCCTGTCCATCTCCGTCGGCATGGCCTTCGCCGGACGGGTCGGCAACCGCCCGTACCGCACCTTCTGCATGTTGGGCGACGGCGAGTTGCACGAGGGCCAGATCTGGGAGGCCGCCAACGCCGCCGGGCACTACCGCCTCGGCAAGCTGGTCGCGATCGTCGACCGTAACCAGTTGTGCATCGACGGCTTCACCGATGACGTGATGAGCGTCGAGCCCATCGAAGACCGCTTCGCCGCCTTCGGCTGGCAGACCCACCGCGTCGACGGGCATGACCCCGCGGCGCTGCTGGATCTGTTCGGCACCCTGCCCGACAAGCCCGACGGCCCACCACAGCTCATCGTCGCCGACACAGTCAAGGGCCGCGGCGTGCAGCTCATGGAATACAACCCCGATTGGCACGTCGGCAACCTCGTCGGCGCCGACTACGACGACGTGATCGCGGAACTGCAGGCCGGCCTGCGTCCGCTGGAGGCAGCGAAATGACCGAAACCCAGGACCAGGCAGAGATTTTCGGCGGCGGCGCCACCGAACTGCGCGACAAGCGCTCGTTCGACGGCAGCGACGTCAGTTCGATTCCCGCGTTCGTGTTCGGTGAGGAACTGGCCGACCTGGCCGACCACGATCCGCGCGTCGTCGTGCTGACGGCCGATCTGGCCAGCGCCAACCGGGCCACCGATTTCTCCGCACGCCACCCCGACCGGTTCTTCAACATGGGCATCGCCGAGAAGGGCATGATCACGTCCGCGGCCGGCATGGCGTCGTGCGGCTACGTGCCGTTCGCCGCGACGTTCGCGTCGTTCTCGGCACTGCTGTGCGCCGAGCAGATCCGCACCGACTGCGCGTACCCGCGGATGCCCGTGCGGATCGTCGGACACCACTCCGGCATGTCGATGGGGTTCTACGGCACCAGCCACCACGCGCTGGAAGACCTTGGCGTACTGCGCACTTTCGCCGAACTGACCGTCGTCTGCGCGACCGACGCCAACCACCTGCGCGCGATCCTGCGGGCGTCCGTCGACCACCCGGGCGCGATGTACATCCGGCTGGGCCGCGGCCGCGACCCCGAGGTCTATCAGACGGTGCCCGAGCTCACCTTCGGCAAGGCCATCCGGCTGTGCGACGGCCACAACCTGACCATCATCGCCACCGGCAGCGAGGTCCACCCGGCCCTGGAGGCCGCGGCGATCCTGGCGGACGAAGGCATCAGGACCCGCGTCGTCGACATGCACACCGTCGCGCCGCTCGACATCGACGAGGTACTCGCCGCCGCGCACGAGACCGGCGCCATCCTCACCGTCGAGGAACACAACGTCACCAATGGCCTGGGGTCGGCGGTCGCCGAAGCGCTGTTCCTGAACGGCGCGCCCACCGTGCCGTTCGCCAAACACGGTGTGCCCGACGAGTACATCCCCGTCGGTCCCCCGGCGGCGCTGTATGCCAAGTACCGGCTGGACGCACCCGGTGTCGCGGCGGTGGCCCGGGAGCTGTTGCGATGATCGACCACAACGACACGGCCCTGACCAAACGAGCCCGGCTCGTCGTCCCCGGCGGCATGTACGGACACATGAATGTGCGGTCGTTCTCGGCCACGCTGCCGCAGTACATGGCCACCGGCGAGGGCTGCCGCATCACCGACACCGACGGCAACACGTACCTGGATTTCATGTGCGGCTGGGGCCCCGTGGTGCTCGGCCATCGCAATCCAGCTGTACAACAAGCGGTTTCGGAGCAGATCGCCAAGGGCGACTGCCTCAACGGCGCGGCTCCGGTGATGGTGGAACTGGCCGAACTGCTCGTCGACACCGTGGCCCACGCCGACTGGGCGATGCTGGCCAAGAACGGCACCGACGCCACCACCGCGTGTGTGACGATCGCGCGCGCGGCCACCGGGCGGCGCAAGGTGCTCATCGCTCACGGGGCGTATCACGGTGCGGTGCCGTGGTGCACCCCCGTGACGGCAGGGGTGACGCGTGAGGACCGGGCGCATCTCGACTACTTCGAGTACAACGACCTCGATTCCCTTCGCGCCGCTGTCGACCGCGCCGGCGGCGATCTGGCCGCCGTCATCGTCTGCCCGTTCCGGCACGACGTGTACCGCGATCAGGAACTGGCCGATCCGTTGTTCGCCAAGGGGTTACGCGAACTGTGCGACCGCACCGGCGCGGCGCTGGTCCTCGACGACGTCCGCTGCGGCTTCCGGCTGGACCTCGCCGGTAGCTGGGAGCCGCTGGGCGTGCGTCCCGATCTGTCGGCGTGGTCCAAGGCCATCGCCAACGGCTACGCGCTGGCGGCAGTGACGGGCACCGAAGCGATGAGAGAAGCGGCTGGCAGCATCTACGCCACGGGGTCGTTCTGGTACTCCGCGGTGTCGATGGCGGCCGCGCTGGCGACCATCCGGGAACTGCGCGACACCGACGCGATGCAGCGCATGTCCGACTCCGGTCAGCGCCTGCGCGAAGGGCTGGCGGCCCAGGCCCGCGCGCACGGCTTCGAGGTCGTGCAGACGGGGCCGGTGCAGATGCCACTGCTGCGGTTCGCCGGTGACGACGACTTCAGCCAGACCCGGCTGTGGTGCGACGAGGCCGGTGCCCGCGGCGTCTACCTGCACCCGTACCACAACTGGTTCCTCAGCGCGGCCCACACGGCGACGGACATCCACGACGCGCTCGACCGCACCGACGACGCCTTCGCGGCATTGGCCCGCCGATGAAGATCACCGGTGCAGTCCTCGAGGAGGCCGGGCGGGCCCGGCCGTACGCACAGTCGCGGCCGATCACGGTCGGCGAGCTGGAGCTGGCGGATCCCGGCCCGACCGAGCTGCTGGTCCGGATCGAGGCGGCCGGCGTATGCCACTCGGACCTGAGCGTCGTCGACGGCAACCGGCCCCGCCCGCTGCCGATGCTGCTGGGGCACGAGGCAGCCGGTGTCGTCGTCGCCACCGGTGACGCCGTCGGCGACATCCGCCCCGGGCAGCGCGTCGTGATGTCGTTCCTGCCCCGCTGCGGCGAGTGCCCCGACTGCGCCGAAGGCGGCCGCCTGCCGTGCCCGACCGGATCCGCGGCGAACTCCGCCGGCACGCTGCTGGCCGGCCGGCGCCTGAGTGCGGCCGGCCGGCCCGTGCACCACCACCTCGGCGTCTCCGGTTTCGCCACCCACGCCGTCGTCGACCGGGCCTCCGTCGTGCCCGTCGGATCCGATGTCCCGCCCGACGTCGCCGCGATGCTCGGCTGCGCCGTGCTGACCGGCGGTGGTGCGGTACTCAACGTCGCCAGGCCCGCGCCGACCGACAGCCTGATGGTGGTCGGCCTCGGCGGCGTCGGCATGGCGGCCGTCATCACCGCGCGGGCGCTGCAGGTCGCGCGGGTCATCGCGGTCGACACCGCCGCGGACAAGCTCGGCCAGGCAGCCGCGCTGGGCGCGACCGAGACCTATACCGCAGGTCAGGCCGCTGAACTCGGCATCAAGGCCCGGCACGTCATCGAGTGTGCCGGGCATCCCCGCGCCTTCGAGACGGCCTTCGGCGCGACGCTGCCGGGCGGCAACACCATCACGGTGGGCCTGCCGGCCGCGGCCGCACTGGCCGCCATCTCACCGCTGACGGTCACCGCCGAGGCCAGGATGGTCGTCGGCAGCTATCTGGGCTCGTCGGTCCCGGCCCGCGACATCCCCAGGTACGCGCAACTGTGGCGCGACGGGAAGCTGCCGGTGGAGAAGCTCATTTCCGCGCGGATTCGGCTCGATCAGATCAACGAGGCGATGGATCGGCTGGCCGACGGGCAGGCCATTCGTCAGGTCATCCTGTTCGACCAGGGCTGACGATTCGGCCCTCAGACCCCCGTAAGGGTGGCCTGCCAGCATGAGACCGCCGGGCACGGTAAGCTAACGGCAGGACAATAAACACACTCAGATCGGAGCCGCCTGCACATCGGGCCGCTCCGTTATTGCGCGAGGGGGTCCCCCATGGGCCGCGGCCGAGCAAAGGCAAAGCAGACCAAGGTTGCTCGAGACCTTAAGTACAGCTCACCGCAGACCGATTTCGGTCGGCTGCAACGAGAGCTCTCGAACGACCCCGTTGGTTACCGCACCAGTGCCTTCGATGACGACCTGGGCGACGACGACTCGGACGACGAGCCCGCCGGTCGCTGGGCCGTTCCCGAAGACGACTGGCGTCACTAGACCCCACGAGCGGCCCTGAGTCCCAAGGCCGCCGGCCCAGCCCCCGCGCACGACCTGAAGGTCAGAAGCGCGGGTGCTGGCCCACCAACTCGGCGCGAACGCTGCTCTTGCCACCCTTGTTGACGGTGCCCAGGGTCCAGCAATCCAGGTGCCGGGCAGTCAGAATCGCCAGTGCGCGGTCGGTGTCCTCCGGCGCGACGACGGCGACCATGCCGACACCCATGTTGAACGTCTTCTCCATTTCGGCACGCTCCACGCGGCCGCGCTGGGCGATCATCTGGAACACCGGCGCCGGCGTCCAGGTGCCGCGGTCCATCTCGGCGGTCAGGCCGTGCGGGATGACGCGTTCCAGGTTCCCGGCCAGTCCACCACCGGTGACGTGGCAGAAGGTGCGCACCTGGGTCTCGGCGGCCAGTGCCAGGCAGTCCTTGGCGTAGATGCGGGTCGGCTCCAGCAGCTCTTCACCGAGCGTGCGGCCGAACTCCTCGACGTGGCCCGACAGGCTCATGCGGTCGATCTCGAGCAGCACCTTGCGGGCCAGCGAGTAGCCGTTGGAGTGCAGGCCGGTGGCGGCCATGGCGATGATCACGTCTCCGGGGCGGACGTTCTCGGGGCCCAGCAGGTCGTCGGCCTCGACGACGCCGACGCCGGTCGCGGAGATGTCGTAGTGGTCGGGCTCCATCAGACCCGGGTGCTCGGCGGTCTCACCGCCCAGCAGCGCACAGCCGGCCTGGACACAGCCGTCGGCGATGCCCGAGACGATCTCGGCCACCCGCTCGGGCACGGTCCGGCCCACGGCGATGTAGTCCTGCAGGAACAGCGGCTCGGCGCCACACACCACGAGGTCGTCGACGACCATCGCGACGAGGTCGATGCCGACGGTGTCGTGCTTGTCCATGGCCTGTGCCACGGCGAGTTTGGTGCCCACACCATCGGTCGACGAGGCCAACAGCGGCTCGCGGTATCCGGCTTTCAGGCCGAACAGACCGGCAAAACCTCCGAGACCACCCCGCACCTCAGGGCGGGTGGCCTTCTTCGCGTGGGGCTTGAACAATTCGACGGCGCGATCGCCTGCCTCGATGTCAACCCCCGCCGAAGCGTAGGAGGCGCCAATCGATTCAGCTCGCTCATCCTGGCTAGTCATCGGCCCCAAGGCTACCGGTCGCACCCTCGCGGATGCACGTCGCGCCCAGTCAGGGCGTCCGGTCAGGGGCGACGCAGGGCCGAGGCGTTGTCGTTGTCGGCGGTCAGCGGCAGGCCGGTGCGGGCCGCGGTCGCCAGCATGTGCTCGACGACGTTCTTGCCGAGGGCGGCTTCACCCGGCAGTTCGATCGGGTAGTTGCCGTCGAAGCAGGCCGCGCACAGCCGGGAGGCGGGCTGTTCGGTGGCGGCGATCATGCCCTGCCTGCTGATGTAGCCGAGGGAGTCGGCACCGATCGCATGCCGGACCGCCTCGAGCATCTCGTCCTCGCTGGCCTCGGTGCTCTTGGCGTTGGCGATCAGCTCGGCGGGGGTGGCGAAGTCGATGCCGTAGAAGCACGGCCATTTCACCGGCGGCGACGCGATGCGCACGTGCACCTCGACGGCGCCGGCCTCGCGCAGCATGCGGACCAGGGCGCGCTGCGTGTTGCCGCGGACGATCGAGTCGTCGACGACGATCAGCCGCTTGCCGCGGATGACTTCCTTCAGCGGGTTCAGCTTGAGCCGGATGCCGAGCTGACGGATGGTCTGGGACGGCTGGATGAAGGTGCGCCCGACGTAGGCGTTCTTCATCAGGCCCTGCCCGAACGGGATACCCGAGCCCTGCGCGTAGCCGACGGCCGCGGGCACGCCCGATTCGGGCACCCCGATGACCAGGTCGGCGTCGACGGGCTTCTCCTCCGCCAGCCGGCGGCCGATCTCGACGCGCGCGGCGTGCACCGAGCGGCCGGCGATGGTGCTGTCCGGGCGGGCCAGGTAGACGTACTCGAAGACGCAGCTCTTCGGCTCGGGGTTGGCGAACCGGGTGGAGCGCACGCCGTCGGCGTCGATGGCCAGCAGCTCACCGGGTTCGATGTCCCGGACGAACGAGGCGCCGACGATGTCCAGCGCGGCGGTCTCGGAGGCGACGACCCAGCCGCGGTCCAGCCGGCCGAGGGACAGCGGACGCACGCCGTGCGGGTCGCGGGCGGCGTACAGGGTGTTCTCGTCCATGAAGGTCAGGCAGAACGCGCCGCGGACCTGCGGCAGCAGTTCCAGCGCGGACTGTTCCAGGCTCGAGTCGGCGGCGCCGTGCGCCAGCAGCGCGCCCAGGATGTCGGAGTCGGTGGTGGCGGCGACATGGCCACGCGCGTTGATCAGGCCGTCTTCGCGGGCCCGGGCCGCCAGTTCCGCGGTGTTGACCAGGTTGCCGTTGTGGCCGAGCGCGACGCCCGTGCCGGCGGCGGTGTTGCGGAACACCGGCTGCGCGTTTTCCCACGTGGTGGAGCCCGTGGTGGAGTAACGGCAGTGCCCGACGGCGACGTGGCCGTGCATGGCGGCCAGGGTCTGCTCATCGAACACCTGGCTGACCAGACCGAGGTCCTTGAACACCAGAATCTGAGATCCGTCGGCGACGGCGATGCCTGCCGCTTCCTGCCCTCGGTGCTGCAGCGCATAGAGGCCGTAGTACGTGAGCTTTGCCACGTCCTCGCCAGGGGCCCAGACCCCGAATACGCCGCATTCCTCGCGTGGCTCGTTCTCGGTCTGTTCGGTCACGATAGGGCTGCTCCCGGGGAGGCGGTTGGTGACAGAGACGAGTCTACGGTCCAGATGGGCGCGAAATGGAATCGAATCGCGCGGCCGGCACTGCCTCGGGCGCTGCGGGACACCTGCCCGGCTCAGCTCGCGCCCGGCCGCGCGCCGCCCCAGAGCACTCGGGATGGCCACCGGCCCACCGCAATCCAGCTGTTTAACTGGTTTTCATGGGGAGGCAACATTCAGAACAGCCCGTCACGGACGCGACCCAATCCGGCGTCGACACCACGCCGCCACCCTGGTCCACAGTGACGAAGATCGCATTCAGATTCTGTTTTCTGTACTTCGGCCTGTTCTGTCTGTTGTTCGCTCAGATCACGTTCGCTTTCTTCGGGATCGTCAGTGAATGGCTGCCGAAGCTGGCGGTGATGTGACAGATGACGGTGCTGGGCCCGGCGGTGAGATGGGTCGGCTGTGAGGTCTTCGGTGTCGAGGCGGTGCTGCACCCGGACTCCGGCAGCGGCGACCAGGCCGCGATCTGGGTGCTGGTGTTCTGCCTGCTGGCCGTCGCGGCCGTCGGCACCGCGGTGTGGACGGTCGTGGACCGGCGGCGGCCCGACTACGCGCGGCTGTCGGCGTGGTTCCTGACGTTCCTGCGGTTGTGCGTCGCCGGACAGATGCTGTTCTACGGCTTCGCGAAGCTCGTGCCGACCCAGATGCCGGAACCGCCGCTGACCGCGCTGCTGCGGTCCTACGGCGACTTCAGCCCGGCCTCGGTGTTGTGGCTGCAGGTGGGCAGCTCCCATCCGTACGAGATGGCACTCGGCGCCGTCGAGGTGCTCGCCGGGTTGCTCATGTTCCTGCCGCGCACCGCGACGCTGGGGACACTGTTGGGCCTGGCCAGCATGGCCCAGGTGTTCCTGCTGAACATGACCTTCGACGTGCCGGTCAAGATCCTGTCCGGTCACCTGCTGCTGATGAGCCTGGTGCTGCTCGTCCCCCAGCTCGGCCGCCTGACGAACCTGTTCCTCCTGCAACGCCCGGCGGAGCCGGTCACCCAACCCGAGCTGTTCAGCTCCGCGCGGGCCAATCGGCGAGCGGCCGTCGCGCAGGCCGCGCTGGGTCTCTGGATCGTCGTCGGTTGTGCCTGGGGCAGCTGGCAGGCGTGGCACACGTACGGGGGCGGCAGCCCCAAGCCCGAGCTGTACGGAATCTGGGCGGTCCGCGAGTTCCGCGTCGACGGCAAGGCACTGCCACCCCTGACCACCGACGAGACCCGTTGGCAGCGCCTGGTTTTCGAGAAGCCTGGCGCACTGACGTACCAGCGGATGAACGGCGAGCTGGTGGACGCAACCGCCACCGTCACGTCCGACACCATCACGGCGACCGAACCCGGCGACACGCCGCTGGCCGATTTGAAGGTGACCCGTCCGTCCGCCCGACAACTGCAGCTGACCGGCACGCTGCGCGGCCGCCCCGCGCAGATCACCCTCGATCAGGTCGACCCGAACCAATTCACCCTGCGCAACAGGGGTTTTCACTGGGTTCAGGAGTACCCGTTCTTCAGGTGAGTCAGGTGAGCGCCACCAGCGGCAGCCAGTCGGCGATCTCCGCTGCCCGCGATCCGGACATCTGCAGTCCCGTGGCGTCGGCCACCGACAGGAGTCCGGTGGCCAACAGCAGCCAGGTGCGCGGGTCGGTCTCCACCACGTTGGGCGGATTGCCGCGGGTGTGACTGAGCCCCGAAATACACTGCACCGCAACGAAAGGCGGCACCCGTACCTCGACGCTGGCGCCGGGGGCGACAGCCGCGAGGGTCCGCGCGGTCAGCCGGACGGCGTCCGAGATCGCGGCCCTCTCAGGCTGCGGACTTTGCTCATCCCGCAGCCAGTCGACTACCAGCAACACCGCCGCCCGCGTCTGCGCCGGGTCGGGCGCCTTACGCGTCACCATCTCAGGGATTTGTGCACGATTTTCCGCGGTGGGCGCGGATTTTCGTGCACAAATCACTCATGGGAGAACAGGGCGGGCAGCACGCTCTCGGAGGTGGTCCTCAGCTCGTCCAGCGTGACGCTGAACTGGCCCTGAACCTCCACCGAGTCGCTGCCCGGATCCACGACACCGATGCGGACGGCCGGCAGCTCACGGGCCTCGCACATCGCCATGAAGCGGCTCTCCTCGGTGCGCGGCACCGCGACAAGGACACGGCCCGACGACTCGGAGAACAGCTGCACGAACGGGTCAGCATCCTCGGGAAGCAGGACGCGACAACCGGTTTCGCCGGCCAAGGCCGCCTCGACGACGGCCTGGATGAGCCCGCCCTCGGACAGGTCGTGGGCGGCCGAGATCAGTCCGTCGCGCGAACCGGCGGTCAGCACCTCGGACAGCAGCTGCTCGCGCTTGAGGTCGACCCGCGGCGGCACGCCACCGAGATGGTCGGCCGTGACCTGGGCCCACACCGAACCGTCGAACTCGTCGTAGGTGTCGCCCAGCAGGATCAGGGTCTCCCCCGGCTCCAGTCCGATACCGGTCGGGATGCGGCGGTGCACATCGTCGATGACGCCGAGCACACCCACCACCGGGGTCGGCAGGATCGCGGTCGAACCGGTCTGGTTGTAGAAGCTGACGTTGCCGCCGGTGACCGGAATACCAAGGGCCGCACAGCCATCCGCGAGACCACGGACAGCCTGCGAAAACTGCCACATGACGCCCGGGTCCTCCGGCGAGCCGAAGTTGAGGCAGTTGGTGACGGCGACCGGCGTCGCGCCGGTGACGGCGACGTTGCGGAAGGCCTCGGCCAGCGCCAGCTGCGCGCCGGTGTAGGGGTCCAGCTGGGTGTAACGACCCGACGCGTCGGTCGACACCGCGATGCCGCGGCCGGTGGCCTCGTCGATGCGCAGGACGCCGCCGTCGGCGTGCTCGGCCAGGACGGTGTTACCGCGGACGTAGCGGTCGTACTGCTCGGTGATGAAGGCGCGGCTGCACAGGTGCGGGCTGCCGAGCAGCTGCAGCAGGGTGGCGCGCAGCTCGTCGCCGGTCTTCGGCCGGGGCAGCGTGGCGGAGGTGTCGGCGATCAGCGCGTCCTGGGTGTCGGGGCGCTGGACGGGCCGGTTGTACACCGGGCCCTCGTGCGCGACGGTGCGCGGCGGCACGTCGACGACGGTCTCGCCGTGCCAGCTGATCTTCAGCCGGTCACCGTCGGTGACCTCACCGATGACGGTGGCCAGCACGTCCCACTTGCGGCAGACGGCCATGAACGCATCGACGTTCTCCGGCGTCACGACGGCACACATGCGCTCCTGCGACTCGCTGGAGAGCACCTCGGCCGGGGTCATGCCCGTCGCGCGCAGCGGCACCTTGTCCAGGTCGATGTGCATGCCGCCGTCGCCGGCCGATGCCAGTTCCGAAGTGGCACAGGACAATCCGGCGCCACCGAGGTCCTGGATGCCGACCACGAGGTGCGCCGCGTACAGCTCGAGGCAGCACTCGATGAGCACCTTCTCGGTGAACGGGTCGCCGACCTGAACGCTCGGCAGCTTCTTGCGGCCGGCACCGGACTCGTCGCCCGAGAAGGTGTCCGAGGCCAGCACGGAGACGCCGCCGATGCCGTCCAGACCCGTGCGGGCACCGAACAGGATGATCTTGTTGCCGGTACCGGACGCGAAGGCCAGGTGCAGGTCCTCGACGCGCAGCGCGCCGACGCAGAGGGCGTTCACCAGCGGGTTGCCGGCGTAGGACGGGTCGAAGATGGTCTCGCCGCCGATGTTCGGCAGGCCCAGCGAGTTGCCGTAGCCACCGACACCGCGGACGACGCCGTCGAGCACGCGGCGGGTGTCGGGGGCGTCGGCCGCGCCGAAGCGCAGCTGGTCCATGACCGCGACCGGGCGGGCGCCCATGGCCATGATGTCGCGGACGATGCCGCCGACGCCGGTGGCCGCACCCTGGTAGGGCTCGACGTATGACGGGTGGTTGTGCGATTCGACCTTGAAGGTGACGGCCCAGCCGTCACCGATGTCGACGACGCCGGCGTTCTCGCCGATACCGGCCAGCATGCCGGCGCGCATCTCGTCGGTGGTGGTCTCACCGAAGTAGCGCAGGTGCACCTTCGAGGACTTGTAGGAGCAGTGCTCGCTCCACATCACCGAGTACATGGCCAGTTCGGCATCGGTGGGCCGGCGGCCGAGGATCTCGCGGATGCGCTGGTACTCGTCATCCTTGAGGCCGAGCTCGCGATACGGCTGGGGCTGATCGGGCGTGGTAGTCGCGTTATTGACGGTATCGACCGAGGACGTCACGCAGAGAGTCTACCGTTGCCGACCTGGCCCGCCCGCCACGGCGAGCGCCGGCTACTCGTCGCCGCTGACCAGCACCTTGAGCAGCGCCGGCCGCCGCAGGATGAGTGCGCCCCAGATCAGCAGGCCGAAGGCCACCGCGAAGACCACCGGGAACCACGCCTCATGGTGCATGTCGATGGTCACGGCGCCGCCGAGGTACGCCGTCAGCCCGACCGCGCCCAGCACTGCGGTGCGCGGGACAACCCACGCGATGATGCAGGCCAGCAGCACCCATCCGATGACGTACGTCTGATACGGCGGGAATCCGAGTTCCTCGGTCGCGGTGCGCGCGAACTCCATGCCGAGAATCTTCGGGATGGCATTCGGCCAGCAGGAACAACAGGAGGAAGGCGCTCAGCGCCAGGCCGACCTTCTGCGGTGTGCTGCGGCCGGCGATCGCGGCCCGTGATTTCGATACGTCCTTGGCGTCGGCCATGGCGGACTCCGTTCTCGATCGGTGGTTCAACACTATGTCGACCATCGCGAGCACGCTGATTCATCGCGGCGGGGCTCATAGCCCGCTGCTAGGTGGCACCCACGCCGGCCTTATCCCGCGGATTTAGCGTGGCCAGATGAGACTCCACCTGGGCGTCAACCGGGGCGCTCTCGCGATGTTCGCCGTGATCGCGGTCCTGGTGTGTATCTGCGCCGGCGCGATCGTCGTGGCGTCCAAGGCGTGGCATGCCGCTTCGGAGCCACTGGTTTCCACCGGCGTCGAGCTGGTCGAGCAGGCCGGCCCTTAGCTCGTCAGGCCGCGCCCGCGATGCAGAACGCGTTGCCCTCCGGGTCGGCCAGCACCACCCAGCGGGCCACCTCGCCGAACGCGTGGCGCTCGGTTTCCGTCGCGCCGGCGGCCTTGAGCCGTTCGATCTCGGGCTCGATGTCACCTTCGAGGTGGAAGTCCAGGTGCAGCCGGTTCTTGCCGGGCGTCGGGTCGTCGACCTGCTGGAAACCCAGGTTCGGGCCTTCGGCGAAGTTGACGACGAAGAACTCCCCCGGCATCAGGGTGTGCACCGTGCCGCCGAACTGCGCGGCCCACCAGTCGGCGAGCGCCTGCGCATCGGTGCAGTCGAATGTGACCATCTCCACTTTGAGTGCCATGGCCCCGACTGTAGGTCAGGCCGGTGACAGGAACGCCTGCAGCGCAGCGGCATAGGCCCCGACGTCGTGCGCGCCCATCACCTCGCGCGCCGAGTGCATGGCCAACTGTGCGGCGCCGACGTCGACGGTCGGGATGCCGGTGCGCGCCGCGGTCATCGGTCCGATCGTGGATCCGCACGGCAGGTCGGCACGGTGCTCATACCGCTGCAGCGGTACCCCGGCCTGGGCGCAGGCCAGTGCGAACGCCGCGGCGGTCCGGCCGTCGGTGGCGTACCGCAGGTTGGGCTGCACCTTGAGCACCGGTCCGGCGTTGACCTCGATGAGGTGTCCGGGCTCGTGCCGCTCGGGGTAGTTCGGGTGAGTGGCGTGCGCCATGTCGCCCGAGGCCACCATCGACCCGGCCAGCCGGCGCAACAGGTCCTCGCGCGTTCCACCGCCCGCCAGCACGATGCGCTCGAGCACCGTCGGCAGCAGGTCGGACTGCGCGCCGTGGTCGGACGTCGACCCGACCTCTTCGTGATCGAACAGCGCGAGCACCGGAACGTAGTCGGCTGCCGGAGCGGCCAGGAACGCCTCCAGCCCGGCGTAGCAGGTGCCCTGGTTGTCGAGCCGGGGCGCGCTGACGAGCTCGCCCGTGACGCCGATCAGCCGGGATGGCGTCAGGTCGTGGGTCATCAGGTCGGCGGCCAGGACGTCGGCGCCGTCCACCCCGGCGCGCTCGGCGACGAACGCCACGAAGTCGCGGGTTCCGGTCCCGACACCCCACACCGCGTTGACGTGCCGCTGCGGGTCGAGGCTGACCCCCTTGCGGTCGTCGGACAGGTGGATGGCCAGCTGCGGCACCCGCAGGATCGGGTCGTCGATCCGGACCAGGACGTCCTCGACGGTGTTGCCGCGCCGCACCGAGAGCCGCCCGCTGATGCCGAGGTCGCGGTCCAGCCAGGAGTTCAGCCAGGCGCCGCCGTAGGGCTCCAGCGCCACCACCTGCCAGCCGCTGACAAACCGGTCCGGGTGTTGCTTGACCCGCAGGTTGGGGCTGTCGGTGTGGCCGCCGACGATGCGGAACGGATTCGGCGCGTCCGTCGCTCGCCACGCCACCAGCGAGCCGGCCCGCACCGTGAAGTAGTTACCCGGAGAGCATGGCCAAGCGTCAGTCTCGTGCAGCTCGGTGAAGCCGGCGGCGGTCAGGCGCGCGGCCACCGTCGCGCACACGTGGAACGGTGACGGCGACGCGTCGATGAACTCGCACAGGCCCGCGGCAGAAGCTCCGGTCATGGCCAGAAAATCTACGCCGTTCGGTTGATGCGCCGGCGGCCCACGATCCCAAAAACTGACGTCATGGTCAATACAATCGGTCGTACGGACGCTGCGGTGTTGCCGTCGGTACCGCGCAGCCCGCTGTCGTACCGACAACAGCTCAAGTTGTTCACGACCATTCCCGTCGCGGCTCAGGAGATCTTGCGCGATGCGGGCGGGACCCTGACCCGCGTCAAACTCGTACCCCGGTGGGTCGGCCCCGAGTTCGTCTTCGCGCTGTCGCCGAGCGGTGCGCGTTGCATCCTCGGGGAGCCGGGACGCTCCACCGACCGCACACCCATTCACGACGAAGTCCGCAGCCTGCTCGGAGACAGCCTGTTCACCGTGCGCAACGACCACTGGGTACCCCGCAAACGCGCGTTGCAGCCGGTGTTCATGAAGCCGAATGTTCGCGCCTTCGGCGGCCACATGGCTCAAGCGGCCCAGACCGTTGTCGCCGGCTGGGCCGACGGGCAGGTGGTGGACCTGGATGCGTCGTGTCGGCGTCTGACGCTACGAGCGCTGGGCCGCTCGGTGCTCGGGATCGATCTGGACGAGCTGGCAGACAGCATCGGGGAATCGATGCACACCGCGCTGACCTACATCACTGCCCGCGCCATGACCCCGTTCAAGCCGCCCCACTGGCTCCCCACCCCGGGCCGGCACCGGGCCCGTGCCGCCGCGGCGCACTTGTACGACATGGCGGCACAAATCCTGCGGACCTGCCGCGACGACCCTGGCCACGACGCTCCATTGGTGCGGTCGATGATGGCGGCCACCGATCCAGACACCGGGCAGGCGCTGAGCGACGCGGAGATCTGTGCCGACCTCGTCATCTTCATGCTGGCCGGGCATGACACCACCGCAACCACGCTGACCTACGCCCTGTGGGCGCTCGGTCGTCATCCCGACCTGCAGGCCAGGGTCCGCGCCGAGGCGCACGCGATAGGCGACCGCGAAATCACCCCCGACGACCTACCGGGCCTGACCTACACAGTCCAGGTCATCCACGAGGCTCTCCGGCTGTTTCCGCCGGGACCGGCCAACCATCGGTTGATCACTCAGGACATGGAGGTCGACGGACACCTGGTGAAAGCCGGAACCGTGGCGCTGGTCGGCATCTACGCCATGCATCGCGACCCGGCACTGTGGGAGCATCCGCTGGAGTTCGACCCGGACCGCTTCAACCCGGAGCAATCCAAGGGGCGTGATCGCTGGCAGTACATCCCGTTCAGCGCCGGCCCACGGACCTGCATCGGCGATCATTTCGCGATGCTGGAAGCGACCCTGGCGCTGGCCACCATCGTGCGCCACACCGAAGTTCAGTCACTGCACGACGTTTTCCCGCCTGCGTTGCCGTTCACCATGACCGCCGACGGGCCCATCCACGCGCGGGTCCGTTCCGTGTAGCGACATATCCGGACATCCCACAGCGACGACCGCTAGGGTCGGGTTCGTGTGTCCCGCACGGCCTCAGCCCGTTCTCACCACGTTGACATCTGCCGCCATCTTTCTCATCGCGACCATCGATGAGGGCGCCGAGCCCGAAGTGCACGATGCGCTCACCGGGCTGTCCGGACTCGTTCGCGCAGTTGGATTCCGCACGCCCGCAAGCCGTCTGAGCCTGGTGACCGGCATCAGCTCGGACGCCTGGGATCGCTTGTTCAGCGGATCGCGGCCCGCCGGGCTGCACCCGTTCCCCGAATTGCAGGGTGCACGTCACCACGCGCCCTCGACCCCGGGCGATCTGCTGTTCCACATCCGGGCCAACGCCATGGACGTGTGCTTCGAGCTGGCCGGCCAGATTCTGAAGTCGCTCGACGGCGCGGTGACGGTGGTCGACGAGGTACACGGATTCAAGTTCTTCGAGAATCGCGACCTGCTGGGTTTCGTCGACGGCACCGAGAACCCGGACGGTCCGGACGCCGTGGTCGCGGCGCTGGTCGGTGACGACGATCCCGAATTCGCCGGTGGCAGTTACGTTCACGTGCAGAAGTACCTGCACGACATGTCGTCGTGGGAGTCGCTCAGCGTCACCGAGCAGGAACGGGTGATCGGCCGGAGCAAGCTCGAGGACATCGAGATGGCCGACGACGTCAAGCCGCCCAACTCGCACCTGGCCCTCAACGTCATCGAAGACGACGACGGCAACCAGCTCCAGATCGTGCGGGCCAACATGCCGTTCGGCCGCGTCGGCTCAGGGGAATTCGGCACGTACTACATCGCGTACTCGGCCGACCCGGCCGTCACCGAACGCATGCTGCGCAACATGTTCATCGGCGATCCGCCGGGCAACACCGACCGCATCCTGGATTTCTCCACCGCGGTCACCGGAGTGTTGTTCTTCACTCCCACAGTCGATTTCCTCGATGCCCCGCCGCCCCTGCCCGCCGCGCCACCGGCCGAACCCGAAGCCCAACCCACGTCCCCCGGCACCCTGTCCATCGGCAGTCTGAAAGGTCAACCGCAATGAACAACCTGTACCGCGATCTCGCTCCCGTCACCGCCGCCGCGTGGGCGCAGATCGAGGAGGAAGCCGCGCGGACGTTCAAGCGGCACATCGCCGGCCGCCGCGTCGTCGACGTGAGTGAACCGGGTGGACCCAAGACGGCCGCGGTCAGCACCGGCCACCTCGTCGATGTCACGTCACCGGCCGACGGTGTGCAGGCGCATCTTCGGGAAGCCCGGCCGCTGGTGCGGCTGCGGGTGCCGTTCACGGTGACGCGCACGGCCATCGACGACGTCGAGCGCGGCGCGCAGGACTCCGACTGGGATCCGGTGAAGGAAGCCGCCAAGAAGCTGGCGTTCTCGGAGGACCGGGCGATCTTCGAGGGCTACCCCGCCGCCCAGATCGAGGGCATCCGCGCCTCGAGCTCCAACCCGGCGCTGGCGCTGCCGAGCGATCCGCGCGGCTACCCGGACGTGATCTCGCAGGCGCTGTCGGAGCTGCGCCTCGCCGGTGTCGACGGACCGTATTCGGTGCTGCTGTCGGCGGAGGCCTACACCAAGGTCAGCGAGACCACCGAGCACGGCTACCCGCTGCTGGAGCACCTCAACCGCCTGGTCGACGGTGAGATCATCTGGGCGCCGGCCATCGACGGCGCGTTCGTATTATCCACGCGCGGAGGCGATTTCGATCTGCAGTTGGGCACCGATGTGACCATCGGCTACCTGTCGCACGATGCCGAGACGGTGCAGCTGTACCTGCAGGAGACGCTGACGTTCCTGTGCTACACCGCCGAGGCGTCGGTCGCGCTCGACAGCTGACGCATCGGTTGCTCCCCCGCACCACCGCATTGATCCTGTACCCAGGGCGCACTTCTTCGAGTGAGGTGCGCCCTCAGGTCAGGGTCAACAGGTCGGGATGCTCGAATCGAGTTGACCCTGAACCCTGGGCGCAGCTGCGTCGGCCACGCCAACGAGGGTGCGCCTAGCGCGTCTCGCGGGCGATTTTCGCGATCTGTATGCACCCTCGCGGGCAAGCCAGAACGGCGTCAGGCGCTCAGGACCGCGTCGAGTGCCGAGAAGAAGATGCCGAGTCCGTCGTCGGACGGGCCGGTGAGGGCCTCGGTGGCGTGTTCGGGGTGCGGCATCAGGGCGACGACGCGGCCGTTGGCCGAGCTGATCCCGGCGATCGAGCGCATCGAACCGTTCATGTTGTCGCGGTAGCGGAAGACCACGCGACCTTCGCCTTCGAGCTCGTCGAGCACGCTCTCCGACGCGACGTACCGTCCCTCACCCGACTTGAGCGGGATCAGGATGTCGGCGCCGGGTTCATAGCGGCTGCTCCACGCGGTCGACGTCGCGGTGACCTCGAGCCACACGTCGCGGCAGATGAAGTGCAGACCCTCGTTGCGGGTCAGCGCGCCCGGCAGCAGCCCGGCCTCGCACAGCACCTGGAAGCCGTTGCAGATGCCCAGCACGGGCATGCCCTTGCCGGCCGCTTCGACGACCGAGGTCATGACGGGCGCGAACTTGGCGATGGCGCCGCAGCGCAGGTAGTCGCCGTAGGAGAAGCCGCCGGGGACGATGACGGCGTCGACGCCCTTCAGGTCCGGATCGGCGTGCCAGAGGCTGACGGACTCGCCGCCTACGGCCCGGACGGCGCGCGCTGCGTCGACATCGTCGAGCGTGCCGGGGAAGGTGATGACACCGACCTTGGTGGTCATGCGTTCTCCCGGTGCACCGAGAAGTCCTCGATGACGGTGTTGGCCAGCAGCGTCTCGGCGACGTGCTCCAGCGTCTCGTCGGACACGGTGTCGTCGACCTCGAGTTCGAAGCGCTTGCCCTGGCGGACGTCGGACACTCCGGTGATCCCGAGGCGCCCCAGCGCTCCCACAATCGCCTGGCCTTGCGGGTCCAGGATTTCGGCCTTGGGCATCACGTGCACAACGACGCGGGCCACGCGCGCTCCTTTGTTCGGGTCGGATTGCTCTGCCGAGGCGAGCGTAGCGACGGGAAGACATCTGTACTCTACCGGCGCCCTTGTGCGCCGCGATGCCCGCACAATGGACTGATGGAGCTGACGCACTTCGGACATTCCTGCCTGTTGGCCCGATTCACCGACGGCGACGCGCAGGCGACGGTCCTGTTCGACCCGGGCAACTTCTCGCACGGGTTCGAGGGCATCACGGGACTGGACGCCATCCTGATCACTCATCAGCACCCCGACCACGCCGATCCGGCCCGGCTGCCGGCCCTGGTCGAGGCGAATCCGCAGGCCAAGCTGTATGCCGACCCCATGACCGCGGCGCAGCTGGGTGGCGCGTGGCAGGCCGTGCACGTCGGCGACACGGTGTCGATCGGTCACCTGACGGTGCGCGGCGCAGGCGGCAAGCATGCGGTGATCCACCCGGAGATTCCGATCATCGACAACATCTCGTACCTGGTCGGTGATGCTGGTCACGCTGCCCGCCTGATGCACCCGGGCGACGCGCTGTTCGTGCCGGACGAGCCGGTCGAGGTGCTGGCCGCACCGGCCGCCGCTCCGTGGATGAAGATCGCCGAGGCCGTCGACTTCCTGCGGGCCGTCGCGCCGCAGCATGCGGTGCCGATCCATCAGGGCGTCGTCGCCGAGCAGGCCAAGGGCATCTACTACGGCCGCCTCGACGAGATGACCGACACCGACTTCCGGGTGCTGACGCCCGAGCAGGAGATGCGGTTCTGAACGCGCGACGGTTCTTGGTGTGGTGGCCGCTTGTCGGGTTCACCGCGATGATCGCGCTGGGCATCGTCGTCCGGTCGGGTGACTCGGCCGTGGATCACTGGTTCATGCAGACGTCGCGCGCACTGCTCGGCGACCACCCGTACTGGATGCTGCTGCTCAACCGCGTCAAGGTGCTGGTACCGCTCTATCTGCTGGCTGTGGGCATCCCGCTGTGGCGACGCGAGTGGCGGCTGGCCACCGTGGCCGCGTTGTGCCCGGTCATCTCGATCATCGGCGCCAAGGTGCTGAAGGTGCTGTTCGGCCGGCCCTGGTACGGCGAGAATCTGGCGTATCCCAGCGGCCACACCACCGTGGCGATCACCGTCGCGGCCATGCTGGTGCTCGGGATCGGGGTGCACGCGTGGAGCGTCACGATCGCGACGATCGGCGCCGCCATCCCGTCTATCGGCATGGCCAGCAACCACTTCCACTACTTCACCGACATCATCGGCGGCGCGCTCTATGCCACGTCGATGGTGTGCCTGGCGGTCCTGGCCGCCGGCCCGCAGGTACTGCATCGTTCCCCGCGCGCCAGGGGCGCCGACCGCGTGCAGTCACCCGCCGGCGGCTAGGTACTCAGCCGACGGCGCGGGCCGCGGCACGTCCGGCGGCGCGGCCGGAGAAGATGCAGCCACCCAGGAAGGTGCCTTCCAGCGCCCGGTAGCCGTGCACACCGCCGCCGCCGAAACCGGCCGCCTCGCCGGCCGCGTACAGTCCGTCGAGCACCGCGCCCTCCGGCGTCAGCACCCGCGAGTCGAGGTCGGTGTGCAAGCCGCCCAAGGACTTTCGGGTCAGGATGTGCAGCTTGACGGCGATCATCGGGCCGGCCTTGGGGTCGGTCAGTTTGTGCGGCCCGGCGATGCGCGCCAGCCGGTCCGGCAGGTACGAGCGTGCGGCCCGGTAGGCCACGGTCTGGCCGTCGCTGGTGAGCTTGCTGGTCATCTCCTTGTCGCGGGCGTTGACCTCGGCCTCGACGGTCGCGTAGTCCAGCGGTTCGACGTCGGGCACCTTGTTCATGGCAGAAACCAAGTCGCGCAATGTGTTCGCCGACACGAAGTCCACGCCCTTGTCGACGAACGCGCGGACCGGGGCCGGGCCACCGCCCCGGCTACGCCCCAGCACTTCCCGCAGGTTCTTGCCGGTGAGGTCGGGATTCTGCTCCTGTCCGGACAGCCCGAATTCCTTGGCGATGATGCTCTGGTCGAGCACGAACCACGTGTAGTCGTAACCGGTTTGGCAGATGTATTCCAGCGTGCCCAGGGTGTCGTAGCCCGGGTACAGCGGGTCGGGCAGCCGCTTGCCGGTGGCGTCCAGCCACAGCGACGACGGCCCGGGCAGGATGCGGATGCCGTGCAGCGGCCAGATCGGGTCGTAGTTGGTGATGCCCTCGGTGTAGTGCCACATCCGGTCGTTGTTGATGACGCTGGCGCCGGCGGCCTGGCTGATGCCGAGCATGCGGCCGTCGACGTGCGCGGGCACACCGGACAGCAGCTGGCCGGGCACCCGGCCCATGCGCTTGGGCCAGTTCTGGCGCACCAGGTCGTGGTTGCCGCCGATGCCACCACTTGCGACGATCACCGACTGCGCGCGGAACTCGAACTCCCCCACGGTGTTACGCGATGACGCCTCACCACGGGCAGTGTTCGACGGTTCCAGCACCGCGCCGCGCACGCCGGCGACGGCGCCTTGATCGACAATCAGTTCGTCGACCCGATGCCGGTGTGCGAAGCGCACTTTGGGGTGCCCGACGACCCGTCGCGCGAAGATGTCGACCAGTGCCGGGCCGGTACCCCAGGTGATGTGGAAGCGCGGCACCGAGTTGCCCGGCCCCTTGCCGTCCCAGCCGCCACGTTCGGCCCAGCCGACCAACGCGAAGGTCTGCAGGCCCCGCTCGCGCAGCCAGCTGCGCTTCTCGCCCGCGGCGAAGTCGACGTAGGCGCGCGCCCACTGCTCGGGCCAGTGGTCCTCGTCGCGGTCGAAACCTGCTGTGCGCAGCCAATCTTCCAGCGCCCGCTCGTAGCTGTCGCGAATACCGACCCGTCGCTGTTCGGCGCTGTCGACGAAGAACAGTCCGCCGAACGACCAGAACGCCTGGCCACCGATGTTGGCCTCGTTCTCCTGGTCGACGATCAGAACTGACCGGCCCCGCTCGAGCAGTTCGGCGGCAGCGACCAGCCCGGCCAGCCCGGCCCCCACCACGATGACGTCAGCGTCCATGGGGCCACGCTAGCGTCCCAGGGGTCAGGCCGCGTCAGTTAGTGCCGGGTCGGGCGTCCACTCGTAGGCCGCGGGGGCGCAACCGTGCATGAGTGAGAGGTCGATGGCGTCGAGCATGGCCTGACGCGGCCCGGTCCGGCGCAGCTGACCGGCGGCCACGGCGAGCCGGACGGTGCCGCCGCGCCGGGCCGTGCGCTCGGCGGCCAGCACCAGGGTGCGACACCACCAGGGTTCGGTGAGGAACCCCTCGCCGATGCCGAAGACCCGCGACCGCAAGGTGGTGGACCGCACCAGGTCGGTGATGCCCGCATCGCCGGCCAACAGCCGGAATCCGTTGCGCGGCAACGCGGTCACGGTGCCCTGCGACGCCGTCCAACCGGGCGCGGCGAACAAGCGGGTGCGCAGGCCGAGGTGTTCGAGCACCCGGTCGGCGCCCATCAGCCGCAGGTTGGCCTCGTGTGCGGGCAGGGCGGCGAATTCGCCGCGACGCTTCTTGCTGGCCGCTTCGTCGAACCCGTGCAGGACAACAGCGGCCCCCGCCGCACGGCGTTTGGTCAACCACTCGACCGTGGGGATGTCACGCTCCAGCCGGTAGCCGCCTTTGAGCCGCGGGGCGACCAGCAGCGACGCCGGAATCTGCCGGGCGTCGAGCTCGGCACAGAAGTCGGCGACGTCACCCAGCGTGCGGTCCCGGATCCCCGAGATCGAGACGATCAATTGGCCAGCCATGTAAGCAGTGTGACAACGTCAGGTGTCCCGTCGGTTGCCGTGACATTGGTGCCGCCTGAACACTGCCCCTTTTCTCTCCCTGCTCTTCAGCGCGAGCGGCCGTGTTTGTACGGCGACACGCCGACCTACGTGTACAAAACGCGGCCACTCAGCAGCCACGAGCGGCACCTTCTTGCACGCAGATTGCGGCGCGTCGCCGTACAGACACGGCCGCTCAGCAGTTGTGAGCGGCACCTTCCTGCACGCAAATTGCGGCGCGTCGCCGTACAAACACGGCCGCTCGCGGGAAGTGGGGGCAGCGGGAAGTGGGGGTGGGAGGCGGGAAGGGGGGCGGCGGGAGGTGGGGTGCGCGGGAAGTGGGGGTGAGAGGCGGGAGGTGGGCGGGGCTGGCCGGAGAACTAGCCGGAGAAGAGGATGCGGGCGAGGCGTTCGGCGGTGTCGACGGGATCGGGGTCGGTGACCGCGCCGTTGAGGGTCAGCAGCGCGAAACCGTGGACCAGAGACCACGCGGCCAGGGCCGAGCCCTCGGGGTCGTTCTGGGCATTGGGATCAACCAGGGTCGCCACGCCGCCGGTGAGTTCGGCGGCCGCCTCGGCTTCGGCGGCTCGCAGGTCCGGGTCGGATGCGTCGTAGAGCATCTTGTCGAACATGACGGCGTAGTGGCCGGGGTGGTCGAGGGCGAACTGCACGTAAGCCCGTGCCGCATAGGCGAATTCCGGCTCCGCCTCAGCGAGGGCAGCCGCCAGCTGCGTGAAGCCCTCGGTCGCCAGCGCGGTGAACAACCCCCGCCGATCGGTGAAGTGGTGCGCCGGCGCCGCGTGCGATACTCCGGCCGCGCGGGCCAACTCGCGCAGCGAGATGCTGTCGGCGCCACGTTCGGCGACGAGCGCGGCCGCCTGCTCCAGGATGACGGCCTTCAGATCGCCGTGGTGGTAGCTCTGCCTGGCCATGTCCGCATCCTATCTTGACAGTGTCAAGTTCCAGGATATCCTTCAATCTAGACGTCGACTAGATTACGGAGGCGCAGCCCATGGCCGTTCTTCTCGCTCTCGTGCTGGGCAGCCTGGCCGCACGCGTCGCCGGCTGGCTCGGGGTCGGCTACGTCGACAGCTGGCCGAGCGCCATCGCGGTCGGCTTGGCCCTGATGTTCTTCATGACCGGCGTCGCACATTTCACCCCGGGCATGCGGCGCGACATGATCGCGATCGTCCCGCCGCGGCTGCCGTCGCCGGAACGACTGGTGGCCATCACCGGCGTGCTGGAGCTGCTCGGCGCCGTCGGGCTCCTGTTCCCGCCCACGCGTGTCGCGGCCGCCATCTGCCTGTTCCTGCTGATGCTGGCCATGTTCCCCGCCAACATCTACGCCGCGCAGATGCCCGACACCCCGCCCTCCATGGCGTCGAACCTAGGCGTGCGCTCCGTCCAGGAGGTCATCTACCTGGCCGCTGCCATATTTGTCGCGGTCCGCGGTGGCTAGCACCCAGGCGTACTGGAACGCGGCTTCCTTCCAGCGTTCGTAGCGCCCACTGGTGCCGCCGTGCCCGGCCGCCATCTCGGTCTTGAGCAAGACGGGATGGTCGTCGGTCTTGGTACTGCGCAGCGCGGCAACCCATTTCGCGGGCTCGACGTAGTACACGCGGGTGTCGTTGAGCGACGTCATCGCCAGAATCGCCGGGTAGTCCTGAGCCGTCACGTTCTCGTACGGCGTGTAGGACTTCATGTAGTCGTAGACGGCCTTGTCCGCCAACGGGTTACCCCACTCGTCCCACTCGGTGACGGTGAGCGGCAGCGACGGGTCGAGGATGGTGGTCAGCGCGTCGACGAAGGGCACCTGGGCGAGGATGCCGGCGAACAGGTGCGGCGCCATGTTGGCGACGGCACCCATCAGCAGGCCACCGGCACTGCCACCGAGCGCCACGAGATTCTCCGGCCTGGTGACGCCCGTGGCGATCAGATGCTCTGCGGCGCTGATGAAGTCGGTGAAGGTGTTCTTCTTCTCCAGCAGCTTGCCGTGCTCGTACCAGCCACGCCCCAGCTCACCGCCGCCACGCACGTGCGCGACGACGAACACCACGCCGCGGTCCAGCAGCGACAGCCGGGCGATCGAGAAACGGGGGTCCTCGCAGGACTCGTAGGCGCCGTAGCCGTACAGCAGCGCGGGCGCCGGGGTCGGCGCGCCCACCCGCTGGATGATCGACAACGGCACCTTCGTACCGTCGGCGGCCACCGCCCAGTCCCGGCGCTCGAGGTAGTCCTCGGGCCGGTAGTCACCAAGAACCGGCTGCTCGCGCAACAGGATTCGTTCACCGGTGGCCAGGTCCAGGTCATAGATCCGCACCGGGATGACGAACGACGTCGCCCCCACCCGCAGCCGCGGCGACGACCAGTTCGGGTTGCCCGACAGGCCGACCGACATCAACTCCGACTCGAACGCGATCTCCTGGGTCTCGCCGTAGTTGCCGTCGGAATCGAAGGGCCACAGCTGGATTCGCGGCAACGCCTCCCGCCGATAGCTCACCACCAACTGGTCGGCGAACGCATCGACGCCATCGAGGCGGACGTCGTCGCGGTGCTCGATGAGCGTGCGGGCGCCGTCGAGGCTCGTCAGCGGAGCATCGGACACCGGCACATCGACCAGCGTGAAGTTCTCGGCGCCGTCGTTATGCAGGATCAGGAACCGATCCTCGCCGCCGACCACCGCGTGCTCGACCGAATATTCGACGGAGTCCTTGCGCGGCAACACCACTTTGAATTCGGCCTTGGCGTCGCCCGCGTCGGCGTAACGCACCTCGGAGGTGACGGCACTGCCCGCGGCGATGAAGATGTACTTGTCACTGCGGGTGCGGCCCACGCCCACCCAGAACCGCTCGTCGGACTCGTGGTGCACCTTCTCACCGGGCAGCCCGGAGCCCAGTCGGTGACGCCAGACGGTGTCCGGCCGCCAGGCGTCGTCGACCGTGACGTAGTAGAGCGTCCGGTTGTCGGCCGCCCAGGTGCCGCCGGCGCCGATGCCGGTGATCCGGTCGTCGTACAGCTCACCGGTGCGTAAGTCCTTGAACTTCAACGTGTATCGCTCGTCGCCCACGGTGTCGACGGAGTAGGCGAGGATGTTGGCGTCGACGCTGACGGTGGCCGCGCCGAGCGAGAAGAAGTCGTGGCCCTCGGCCTCGACGTTCTCGTCCAGCAGCACCTGCTCGCCGGGGACCTCGGTGTGCTCATCGAGCTGCGGCGGGGTCCAGTCGTCGGGATCGCTGATGGGGCACCGGCAATGCACGCTGTACTGCTTGCCCTCGAAGCTGCGGGCGTAATACCACCAGTCGCCGCGTCGGGTCGGCACCGACAGGTCGGTCTCTTTGGTACGGGCCTTGATCTCGTCGAAGATCTTCTGCCGCAGCGGTTCCAGTGGTGCGGTGACTTCCTCGGTGTAGGCGTTCTCCGCGTTCAGGAGCGCGAGCACCTCGGGGTCGTTCTTGTCGCGCAGCCACTCGTACGGGTCGATGAACACGTCGCCGTGGTGTTCGCGGCGGTGATCGACCTTCTTGGCGATCGGCGGGGTGCTCACGCGCCGATCCAATCGGCAAAGCGGCGACCCGAAATCCGTTCGTACGCTTCGATGTACCGCGCCCGGGTGGCCTCGACGATGTCGTCGGGCAACGCCGGCGGCGGGGTGTCGCCGGCGCGATCCCAGCCGGAGTCCGGACCGGTCAGCCAGTTGCGGACGAACTGCTTGTCGAAGCTGGGCTGCACCACACCTTCGGTGTAACCGTCGACCGGCCAGTATCGCGACGAGTCCGGCGTCAGCACCTCGTCGGCGAGGACCAGCCCGCCGTCGGCATCGACTCCGAACTCGAACTTGGTGTCCGCCAGGATGATTCCCTTGGTCAGCGCGTGCGCGGCGGCGGCGCTGTAGACCTTCAGTGTCGCGTCGCGCAGCTGCTCGGCCCGCTCGGCGCCCACCAGCTTCACGACGGCGTCGAACGCGATGTTCTCGTCGTGCGCACCGATCTCGGCCTTGGTCGCCGGCGTGAACAGCGGCTCACCGAACCTGCTGGCCTCGGTCAGCCCGTCGGGCAGCGCAATGCCGCACACCTGGCCCGTCTTGCGGTAGTCGATGAGCCCCGAACCGGTCAGGTAGCCGCGCGCCACGCACTCGACCGGCATCATTTCCAGGCTGCGCACCACCAGGGCACGGCCCAGCACCTCGGCGGGGATGCGCTCGTCGTCGGCCGGGCCGGCGAGGTGGTTGGCGGTGCCCAGCTGCTCGGCCAGATAGTCGAAGAAGAAGACGCTCATGGCGGTGAGCACGCGGCCCTTGTCCGGGATCTCGCTGTCGAGGACGTAGTCGAAAGCCGAGATCCGGTCCGATGCGACGAACAGCAGGTGGTCGTCGTCGATGCGGTACAGGTCGCGAACCTTGCCGCTGGTCAGATGCCGGTAGTCGGACAAAGCTGGGCGCATCGGACCACCCTATCTGTTGGGATGGTTGGCATGAGTTCGCGCTATGTGCCCTACGCCCGGACGCCGGGCCGGTTGCTCGCCCAGCTGACCAGCGACGTCGTCGCGCTGGTGTGGTTCGTCATCTGGATCTCCGTCGGCGTCGCGGTGCACAGCGCGATCGCCACCATCGCCGACGTCGGGCGTCAGGTGCACGACGGCGCCGACGGTGTTGCGGACAGCCTGGCCTCGGCCGGCCACAATGCCGACGGCATTCCCCTGATCGGGAAGGCGTTCGGGGCCCCGTTGCGGTCAGCCGGCCACGCCGCGGTCGACATCGCGGGCGCGGGCGACAGCCTGAACAGCACCGCCAGCTGGCTGGCCTGGGTGCTCGCACTGGCGGTGGCGCTGCCGCCGATCCTCGCCGTCGCGATGCCGTGGCTGGTGCTGCGGATCAGGTTCTTCCGCCGGAAGTGGACGGCCGTGACGCTGGCGTCGACCGACGCCGGCGAACAGCTGCTGGCGTTGCGGGCGCTGGCCAACCGGCCGCTGGCAAAGCTGACCGAGGTTTCCGACGATCCGGTGACCGCGTGGCGCACCCACGACACCGTCGCGATCCGGAAGCTGGCGGCGCTGGAACTGCGGTCGGCCGGTCTCCGGCCGGCCCGGCCCACGTCGTCCTAACGGATGACACCGACCGATCGTGGGCGTTTGCTCTTGCATTGCCGCTGAGTCGTTGCTTCACTGGTAAGCCGTCGGCACTATCTTTCAGGGCTTCTCTGGCTGATCGCTCCAGCAGCGCGGGCGCCGCCAGACCGCGAATTCCTGCGCTGCCGATCGCTGCGCCGATCTCGCTCCAGCAACCGGGCAAATCATCAATTTCGGCGCCTCACCCATCCAACTGAAACCTGGCAACGAATACCAGTTGTCGTGCTCGTGAACCGTGCGGGCACCACAAACGTGTACAGGGCACAGCACTTCCCTACGAGCCGTCGGAGTCGCCGGCTGAGCAGGCGTGCGCGCGATCAGCATTCTCAGGCCGTCGGCCTGGAGAGGAAGCCATGGCAGAAAAACTCAAACCGCATTTTGCGGACGTCCAGGCGCATTACGACCTGTCAGATGATTTCTTCAGACTGTTTCTGGATCCGAGCCAGACCTACAGTTGTGCCTATTTCGAACGCGACGACATGACGCTCGAACAGGCCCAGTTGGCGAAGATCGACCTCGCGTTGGGCAAGCTGGGCCTCGAACCGGGAATGACGCTGCTCGACATCGGCTGCGGCTGGGGCGCGACGATGCGACGCGCAATCGAGAAATACGACGTCGACGTCGTCGGGCTGACGTTGTCGAAAAACCAAGCCGCACATGTCAATCGACTGTTCGACGGCCTGGACACCACGCGCTCGCGGAAGGTTCTGCTGGAGGGCTGGGAGGAGTACGACGAACCGGTGGACCGCATCGTGTCGATCGGCGCCTTCGAGCATTTCGGCCACGACCGCTATCCGGCGTTCTTCCGGATGGCCTACGACGCGCTCCCGCCCGACGGCGTCATGCTGCTGCACACCATCTGCGGCATCAAGCCGGCGCAGGCCGCCGAACTCGGTGTACCACTGACTTTCGAGCTGGCGAGGTTCATCAAGTTCATCCTCACCGAGATCTTCCCGGGCGGCCGGCTGCCGTCCATCCAGATGGTCTGTGACCAGGCCGGTGCGGCCGGATTCCGGGTGACTCGGGTGCAATCGCTGCAGCCGCACTACGCGCGGACCCTGGATCTGTGGGCCGAGGCGCTGGAGGCACATCGCGATGAGGCCATCGCAATCCAGTCGGTGGAGGTCTACGACCGGTACATGAAATACCTGACGGGTTGCGCGGACATGTTCCGTCGCCGCCAGGTCGACATCAACCAGTTCACACTGGAGAAGTAGGCCCGGTTCATGCCATCTGGTTCCCATGACGACCTGCGACCGCATTTCGAAGAAGTGCAAGCCCACTACGACCTGTCAGACGATTTCTTTGCGCTGTTCCAAGACCCCTCCCGTACCTACAGCTGCGCCTATTTCGAACCGCCGACGCTCACCCTCGAGGAAGCGCAGCTCGCCAAGATCGATCTCAACCTCGACAAACTCGATCTCGAACCCGGAATGACGTTGTTGGACATCGGGTGTGGCTGGGGTGCCACCGTCAAACGCGCAGTCGAGAAGTACGACGTCAACGTCATCGGATTGACCCTGTCGAAGAATCAACAGGCCTTCACGCAGCAACTGCTGGACGGCATCGACAGCGACCGGACCCGCCGGGTGCTGCTACACGGCTGGGAGGAGTTCGACGAACCCGTCGACCGGATCGTGTCCATCGAGGCCTTCGAGCATTTCGGTTTCGAACGCTATCCGGATTTCTTCAAGAACTGCTTCGAGATTCTGCCCGCCGACGGCCGGATGACGATTCAGAGCAGCGTCGGCTTCCATCCGTACCAGCTGAATGCGGACGGGAAGAAGGTGACTTTCGAGACCGCACGGTTCATCAAGTTCATCGTCACCGAGATCTTCCCGGGCGGCCGGATACCGACGACAGACATGATGGTCGAACACGGCGAACGGGCCGGTTTCGTCGTCCCCGAAGCCATATCCCTACGGCCGCACTACATCCGGACGCTCAAGACGTGGGGTGACGCACTCGAGGCCAACCACGAGAAGGCGGTGGAAATCCAATCCGAGGAGGTCTACCAGCGCTTCATGAAGTATCTGCGCGGGTGTGAACGCTACTTCACCGAAGGTCTGCTCGACGTCACCCTGGCCAGCTATCACAAGCGCGCGGCCTAGAAACCTTCGTGATTTGTGCACGATTTTCCGCGCCACCCGCGGAAAATCGTGCACAAATCACGACAGGGAAATCCAGAGGTGCCGGAGTCCGGTGTGCCGGTTGCTGCGGGTCCATTCCGGCGGCTCGACGACCCGGATGTCCGGGAACCGGGTGAGCAGCTCCTCGAACAGCACCCGCAGCTCCAGACGCGCCAGATTGGCCCCGAGGCAATAGTGCAGACCCTGACCGAATCCCAAGTGCGGGTTGGGTTTCCGTGTCACGTCAAAAGTCATGGGGTCGGTGAACACCAGCTCGTCGCGATTGGCCGAGCCTTCCCAGACGACCACCTTCTGCCCCGCCTCGATGTCGCAACCGCCGAGCGACACGGCCCGTGTGGCGGTGCGCCGCTTCGACGGCGACGGCGACGTCCAGCGCACCATCTCCTCGATCGCCGACGGCAGCAGCGACAGGTCGGCGCGCAACCGCGCCAGCTGAGATGCGTTCTCGCACAACGCCAACAGCCCGCCGGCCACCGCGTTCCGGGTGGTCTCGGCGCCCGCGCTGAACAGCAGGTTGAAGAACAGGTACACCTCGAGGTCCGACACGCCCTCGGCGTTGGCCACCACCGACAGCATGTCGTCGGTCGGTTCGGCGCGCTTGGCGGCGATGAGTTCCATGCCGAAGTTGTACATCCGGGAACCGGCTTCCTCCACGGACAACCGGGTGATGGCGGCCTTGCGCGAGCCGCCGAAATCGAAGCTCGGCTCGATGGCCTCGAAAAGCCAATGCCGTTGCGACTCAGGGATACCCATCAGGATGCAGATCATCTGCATGGGCAGCTCGGCGGCGATGTCGACCAGGAAGTCGAATGGAACCCCCGGCGACACCGCATCCAGCAGCGCCCGGCTGCGCGCGCGTAGGTCGTCCTCGACCCGCGCGATCATCCGCGGCGTCAGCCCCGACGACACCAGCCGCCGGATCTCCGCATGCCGCGGGTCGTCCATCATGTTCAGCACCTGGCCGGCGATCGACAGATCCTGGATCAGTGTCCCGCCGAACGGCCGCGCACCGCCCGTCACCGACGAGTACGTCACCGGATCACGCAGCACTGCAAGGGTTTCCGCGTGGGTGGCGACGGACCAGAAGCCCTCGCCGTCGGGGGTGTTCTCGGTGGGCTCGTGCCAGTACACGGGAGCTTCCGCACGGTGCCGCGCGAAAAGCTCGTGCGGGAAGCCCGACGCGAAGTTGTCGAGATCGGTCAGGTCAACCCCGGCCAAGCTTCCCGCCAAGGTCACAGGATGGCGCCCGAGGTGTACTTGGCGGCCTCCGGGTACTGCGCCACCAGTCGGTCCACCGCGGCGACGACGGCGTCGACCTGGTCGCCGGCCGCACCGCTGAACGCCTGCTTGTCGGCCAGTGCCGCGTCGAGCTCGACACGGTCCAGCGGCAGCCGCGGATCGGCCGCCAGCCGGTCCAGAAGGTCGGGCTCCAAACCCTTTTCGCGCATCGCGAGCGCGACCGCGACGGCGTGCTCCTTGATGACCTCGTGCGCGGTCTCGCGGCCGACACCGGCCCGCACGGCGGCGATGAGGATGCGGGTCGTCGCCAGGAACGGCAGGTAGCGGTCCAGTTCGCGCTGGATCACCGCGGGGTAGGCGCCGAACTCGTCGAGCACCGTCAGGAACGTCTCGGTCTGGCCGTCGATCGCGAAGAACGCGTCGGGCAGCGCGACACGGCGCACCACCGAGCAGAAGACGTCGCCCTCATTCCATTGCGCCCCAGCCAGTTCCGCGGCCATGGAGCCGTAGCCGCGCAGCACGACCTGCAGGCCGTTGACGCGCTCGCACGAGCGGGTGTTCATCTTGTGCGGCATGGCCGACGAGCCGACCTGCCCGGGCGCGAAGCCCTCGGTGGCCAGTTCATGGCCGGCCATCAGCCGGATGGTGTGCGCGAACGACGACGGGCCGGCGCCCAACTGCACCAGCGCGGACAGCACGTCGTGGTCCAGCGACCGCGGGTACACCTGCCCGACGGAGGTGAAAACCTCGGTGAATCCCAGGAATTCGGCAACCCGGCGCTCCAGGTCGGCCAGGCGGGACGCGTCACCGTCGAACAGGTCCAGCATGTCCTGCGCGGTACCCATCGGGCCCTTGATGCCGCGCAGCGGGTACCGGTCGATCAGTTCCCGGAGCCGGGTCAGCGCGATCAGCGTCTCCTCGGCGGCCGAGGCGAACCGCTTGCCCAGGGTGGTGGCCTGCGCCGCCACGTTGTGCGAGCGGCCGGCCATCACCAGGTCGCGGTACAGCGCGGCGCGCTCGGCGAGCCGGGCCACCACCGCGACACCGTGCGAGAACACCAGCTCCAGCGACTGCCGGATCTGCAGCTGCTCGACGTTCTCGGTGAGGTCGCGGCTCGTCATCCCCTTGTGGACGTGCTCGTGGCCGGCCAGCGCGTTGAACTCCTCGATACGCGCCTTGACGTCGTGCCGGGTGACGCGTTCCCGCGCGGCGATGGAACCCAGGTCGACCTGCTCCAGCACCCGCTCGTAGTCCTCGACGACGCCGGCCGGCACGGCCACGCCCAGTTCGGACTGCGCGCGCAGCACGGCCAGCCACAGCCGGCGTTCGGCGACGATCTTGTTCTCCGGGGACCAGATGGCCACCATCTCGTCGCTGGCGTAACGATTGGCCAGCACGTTGGGGATGCTCACGGAACTACAGCCTACTAAGCCCGCTTACAGGGCGACCCGGCGTTCCTGGTCGAAGGGGGCCAAGACGTCGATGACGTCCACGAGGGTCGCGCGGGCCGTCGCACGCGGGCCGTCGCCGTCGCTCACCATCGAGGCCACCACTGCCCCGTCCACGGCGCAGACCAGGGCCGTCAGCAGTTCGGCGCGCACCGAGCGCCCGGACCGTTCCACCACCTCGACGACGGCTTCGGACCGCTGCTTGAGGATGCGTCGCTGCACGTCGCGCAGCCCGGGCTGGCGGGCGCAGGCGATGTAGCGCTCGTAGCGGGAGATCAGCTGGTCGGACGCACGGTTACCGTCGCCGACCAGCAGATCAACCAGCAGGTCCGCTGTCGCGTCCGCGCCGCGGCGGCGCCGCGACAGCGCGGAGACGCGCATGCGCAGCTGCTGGGATTCCGATTCTCCGACGTGCTCGACCGCCTTTTCGATGAGGTCGTCGAGGGACGAGAAGTAGTACGTCGTGGAGGCCAGCGGCAGCCCGGCCCGCTGCGCCACGGCGCGGTGCCGGACGGCGTCGAAGCCGCCCTCACACAGCAGCTCGGCGGCCGCGCTGACCAGCGCATACCGTCGCCGTTCCCCCTTCGGGGTGACTGCTGTCATCACCCTGTAAATGCTGCCAGGAATGGTCACGCGGCGATCACGATTTCACGTAATCCATTAGGCAACGCTCAGAAATGCCGATGGCATGATGGCGGCCATGGCAGAGCTGAGCCGACGCGCCGTCCTCCGTCTCGGAGTCGGCGCCGCCGCAGGGGCCGCCGGCGCGTTCGCGCTGGGGTCGACGTCCAACCGCCCGACCGTCACCGCGCCCCCGGTGACCATGACGAGCGTCGGGGCGCCCCTCGCGCCACCGCCGGCCGTCGCGGATCCGGCACCCACCTACGTGACCGGTTCGTTCGTCTCGCAGGCCCGGGGCGGCATCTCCACCAACTGGGCCATCGCCCGCCCGCCGGGCCAGACCGCGCCGCTGCGGCCCGTGATCGCGCTTCACGGCAAAGGCAGCGACGCCGCGACCGTGATGGCCGGCGGCGTCGAACAGGGGCTGGCACAGGCCGTGGCCGCGGGACTGCCGCCGTTCGCGGTCGTGGCCGTCGACGGCGGCGGTGGGTACTGGCACAAGCGGGCGTCCGGGGAGGATTCGGGCGCCATGGTGCTCGACGAGCTGATCCCGATGCTGGCCTCGCAGGGCCTCGACACTTCGCGGGTGGGTTTCCTCGGCTGGTCGATGGGCGGCTACGGCGCGCTGCTGCTGGGGGCCCGGCTGGGCGCGGCCCGCACCGCGGCGATCTGCGCCGTCAGCCCGGCGTTGTGGACGTCATCAGGCGCGACGGCCCCGGGCGCGTTCGACGGCGCGGCCGATTACGCGGCCAACTCGGTGTGGGGTCTGCCCGGGCTGGCGGGTATCCCGATCCGGATCGACTGCGGTGACAGCGACCCGTTCTACTCGGCGACCAAGCAGTTCATCGCGCAGCTGCCGAACGGCGCTGCGGGTGGCTTCTCCCCCGGCGGGCACGACGCGTCGTTCTGGAGCGCGCAGCTGCCGGCCGAGATTTCCTGGCTCGCCCCGCTCCTCGTCCGGTGATTTGTGCACGATTTTCCGCGCGCACCGCGGAAAATCGTGCACGAATCCCTAGAGGGAGATGCGGCCTTCGGCGGCGGCGAGGCCGATGTCGGTGCGGAAGTGGCTGCCCGGCAAGCGGATCGACTCGATGATCCGGTAGGCCTCGGCGCGCGCGGCCGCCAGGTCCGCACCGGTACCGACCACCGACAGCACCCGGCCGCCGGAGGAGACGACGCTGCCGTCGTCACGGCGGGTGGTGCCTGCGTGCAGCACGCCTGCCGTCTCCGATCCGGTGATGACGTCGCCGACGCGGGGGCGGCCCGGGTAGTTCTCGGCGGCGACGACGACCGTCACGGCCGATCCGTCCTGCCACTGCAGCGGGCCGACGGAGTCCAGGGTTCCGGTGGCCGCGGCGTTCAGCAGCGTGCCCAGCGGGGTCTGCAGTAGCGCCAGCACCGCCTGGGTCTCGGGATCGCCGAAGCGGCAGTTGAATTCGACGACGGCCGGGCCGTTCGAGGTGATGGCCAGGCCCGCGTACAGCAGGCCCGAGAAGGAGCTGTCGCGCCGGACCAGTTCCGCGGCAACAGGTTTGACGACCTCGTCGACGATCTGATCGACGACCGCGGCGGGCAGCCACGGCAGCGGCGTGTAGGCGCCCATGCCACCGGTGTTGGGTCCGCTGTCGTTGTCGCCGACGCGCTTGAAGTCCTGCGCGGGCAGCAGCGGCACCACGGTCTCGCCGTCGACGACGCAGAACAGCGACACCTCGGGCCCGTCGAGGAACGACTCGAGCAGCACGGGGTGGCCGGATTCGAGCAGTTCGGCGGCGTGCGCGCGGGCGGCCTCCCGGTCGGCGGAGACGACGACGCCCTTGCCGGCGGCCAGACCGTCGTCCTTGACGACCCAGGCCTGCTGGCCCGCGGGCGGACCGAAGCGGTCCAGCGCGGCATCGAGGTGGGCGGGGTTGTCGACGATCTCGCTCGTCGCGGTGCGAACGCCGGCGGCGGACATGACGTCCTTGGCGAACGCCTTCGAGCCTTCGATGCGGGCGGCATCCTTGGACGGCCCGAAGGTGGCGATACCGGCCGCCCGCAACGCGTCGGCCACGCCGAGCACCAGCGGCACCTCGGGCCCGATCACGACCAGGTCGGCGGTCAGCTTCTTGGCCAGCGCGACGACGTCGTCGGCGGCGGTGATGTCGACGTCGTGCTGCTCGGCGACGGCGGAGGTACCGGCGTTGCCGGGAGCGACGGCCAGGTAGTCCACCTGGGGGTCGCGGCTCAGGGCGAGCAGCAGGGCATGTTCACGGGCACCAGAGCCGATCACGAGGACGCGCACAGCCACACCCTAGTAGCTGGTCGGCTCGTCCTAAACTGGGCAGGCCCGACGCACGCGAGGAGGTCCGCACCGGTGGAGCCGCTGGATGCCTTCCTGCTGATGTGGGAGCGGGCGCGCGCCACCTTCGGCGAGGGCGTTCCGCACGACCGCTCCGAGTTCGACAAGAGCGAGCAGCTACGCGAACTGCAGGATCAGGTGAAGGCCGCGGGTCCCGGTTCGCACTGGACCGGCGGTGCGGCCGACCGCTACGCCGACGCCAACGCCAAGCACGCCCAGGCCCTCGGCCGGCTGGCCGAACTCGACAAGCGTGTGGGCGACGAACTCGAGCGGTCCGCGGACGTGGTCAACGGCGGACGCCGCGAACTCGACGCGCTCAAGCGGTGGGTGACGGACCTCGCCGACGAATCGAAGAAGACGCCCACCGCCGCCGCCGACCACGCGTTGTGGTCGGCGATCGGCAAGGCCAGCGGCGACGTCGCCGACATCATCCAGCGCTCCCACACCGACCTGTCGGGAGTCGCCGGCCGCATCCAGAGCCTCGACAGCGAGTTCGACGACTTCTGAGCGCTGACGCAGGCCAACATTGACCCTGCACCCAGGCACACCTCTACTCGATGTTCTGCGCCATCAGCGCGGGGTGAACGCGGGAGCCACCTCTCACCCCGATGCCTTTCGCCCAGAGCTGTCACAAATCGCGACATTGTCATCATGAGCTGACGATGTCAGCCGGTGCTGACAGCTTGGACTGCGAGGTGTCCCAGAGAGAGCGACCCCGCCGGCTTGCCCTACACCACCGTCAACGGCAGGGACTTGCGTTCCTCGAAAACCCACGCCGCCCCGCTGCTGACCTTGCACACCGAGACCTCACCGAGTTCCTTTGCCGGGGTATCGGTTTCGATGAACCGCACGGTCCAGTCGGCGGCGTCACCCGCCACCTCGGCGCGCAACAGCGGATTGACGGCCGTCGCGATGGCCTGCAGCGGCAGGTCCGACTCCGGGGACACCAGCGTGATCCACGCACCGTCCTCATGGGCGGGTGACGGGTGCACGTGCGCCTCGTCGCCCGAAACATCAACGGAGACATAGGCGGCCGGGTTGAGCAGCGGATGCAGCTCCAGTACCCGCAGGGCTCCGGCGGCGGTGTTCGGCAGGTCCAGCACCTTCCGGATGCGTTCGGCCGCGACCCCGGAGATACCGATCAGGGACTTGGTCCGGATGGACCGTTCCTTCTCGGCGTCGCCGTCGCAGCGGGCCCGCACGGCCAGCGCGAACGACAGCACCAGCAGGTGCATCTGCAGACACACCTCGTCGGCGATGCGGACCAGCGCCGAGTGCGAGAACTCCGCGAAGTCGACGTCGCTCACCAGCGGGCCGGAGTAGTCGGCCTGGCCTTCGTCCGCGGGATCGATGTCGTCGAGCTCGCAGCGGTAGGCGTTCGTCGCGCCGATGATGTCGAGCTGCGGGATGAAGCCGACCTCCGGGTACGACTCGTCGATGATGACGGTCCAGGCGCAGGCCGGCGTCCGGCCTGCCGGGACGCGCGGCGGCCGGTGGATGGGCCGCACCTGGCAGCGGCGGTTGGTGGCCAGAGCTGTCGCGTCGAACGTCGGGTCCTCGATGTCGTGGCACATGCCGCGCACGTAGTCGGGGCCCATCGGCTCGACGTCCATGAGGGCACCGCAGTGGTCGAGGTGGAATTCGCCGTGCCAGCGGTCGTGCACGGTGTACCGGAAATCCATGAACTGCGGCGGCGCGCCGATGTCGAGCTGCAGGCCCTTGAAGATCGTGATGACGTCCACGCCTTCGTATTTCAGCGCCTTCTGCATGCGCTTGGTGTAGAGCGGGCTGGCCCCGGCCCATTCCTCGATGGCGACCTGCAGCATCTCCTCCCGGCCGAATTCGACGATGCACCAGGCCATTGCAGCGCGGTCGATGAGCTGGCCGATGAGTAGCAGCTCCGGCACCAGCGCCGCGAGCTCCGCTCGCGACAGCGACGCGTATCTACTTGTCATCGAGCTCGCTCCCGGTGTTCATCTTGACCGCGGCATTGACGTTGGCCTTGCGGTCCTCGGCGAGACCCTTCTCGGCCGCCTTGCGCCGCCTGGCGACCACCTTGGACACGGCGCCGTTGAACGCCGAACCGAGCGGGAAGCCGAGATACTGCGTCAGGAAGATGCCGATGTCCTTGAGCTCGGCCTCGGTGAATTCCTCGTTGAGCAAGGCGGCGTTGATCTGGATCTCGGCCAGGTCCTGCGAGCCGACGGCGGTGACGCACGTGAACGTCATCAGCCGCTTCTCCCGCATGGACAGTCCGGGCTTGCTCCAGATGGTGCCGAACAGGTGATCCACGGTGAGGTCGAAGTAGGGGTCACCCTCGATGTTGGGCATCTCCCAGCCGTAGACCTCGTTCATCTTCGCCAGGCCCTTGGCGCGCAGCTCGTCCATCATGACTCCTTCGGATGCGGTACGCCGAGGCCTTCGGCGATGTTGGCCAGGGCCAGCTCGGCAAGCGGAAGGTCCACTCCCACAGCCGAACCCAGCCCGAGTGCCAGCGCCAGGTCCTTCTCCGCCAGCCCTCGGGTGTGGACGAACATGTTGTAGAGGAAGTGGTCGGGCGCCAGCGGCTTGGTGTCGTCGCGCGCCATGATGGCGCCGGGACCGCCCGACTGCGCGTCACTGTGCCGGACGACGCGGCCCAGCTTCTGCAGGTCGATGCCCGAGGCCTCGGCCAGCTTCTGCGCCTCGCACGCGGCGGCGAAACCGATGAACGTCAGCATGTTCCGCGCCAGCTTCATCTTGGTGCCCGCGCCCGGCTCGCCGGCGCGCACCACCAGCGACGCCCACTGCTTGAAAACGGGCTTGACCTTGTCGTAAGCCTCGTCGTCGGCGCCGACCATCACAGCCAGCTCACCCTGGCTCGCGGCATGGGCGCCGCCGCTCACCGGAGCGTCGACAATGTGAATGCCCTTGGGCCGCAACTGCTCAGCCAGCTCGACCGCCGTCGTCGGCTCGATCGTGGAGTGGATAGCGATCACGGTGCCGGGCCCGGCGTGCTCGGCCAGCTGGGCCACGACGTCACGGACCTGCTCGTCGTTGAGCACCGTCACGCTGATGACATCGGCCTTGGCGACCTCGGCGACGCTGTCGGCCAGAGTGGCGCCGAGTTCGGCGAACGGCGCCATGGCCTCGGCGCGCATGTCGAAAACGATGAGCCCGCCGGGCCATTCGGCCAGCCGCTTGGCCATGGGCGCGCCCTGGTTGCCCAGGCCGATATAGCCCAGTTTCACCTCAGAACTCATGACCGGATGATCTGTCCGCCGTCGACGTTGAAGATCTGTCCGGTGATCCAGCTGGCTTCGTCGGACAGCAGGAACAGGCACATGCCGGCGAGATCTTCGGGCGTGCCCATCCGCGCCAGCGGCAGGGTCTGGACGATCTGCTTGACGATGGCCTGCGGAGTGGTGCTGCGGTTGGCCTCGGTGTCGATGGGTCCCGGCGCGATCGCGTTGATCCGGATGTTGCGCCACCCCAGTTCACGGGACAGCTGCTGCGTCAGGCCGTTGACACCGACCTTCGCCAGACCGTAGAAGTTGGCGTAAACCCATGCCGCGGTAGAGGACTGGTTGACGATGGCCCCGCCGCCCCGCTTCTCCATGTGGGGGAAAACCGCGCGGGTACACACCAGCGCCCCGTCGAGGTTGACGCTCATGAACTTGCGGTAGTACTCCCAGTCGACGGTCAGTAGCCCGTCGAGCTTCATGCCGCCGAAGATCGCGGCATTGTTCACCAGGTAATCGATGCCGCCGAACTCCGCCACGGCCTGGGCGGCCATGTCGTTCGCCGAATCGATATCCGACACGTCGACCCGCACGGCCAGCGCCTTGCCGCCGTCGGCCTTGATGCCGGCGGCCACCTGCTCGGCACCTTCGACGTTGATGTCGGCGATGACAACGGCGGCGCCCTCGCGGGCCAGCGACTCGGCGTACACCTGGCCGATGCCGCCGCCCGCGCCGGTCACGATCGCGACCTTGTTCTCGAACCTGCTCATGATGTCCTCTCGTCTACTTCGTGTGAGCCAATGGTCTTGGGACGCCGACGGTTACGTGGCCAGCGTGGCGATGCACTTGGTCTCCAGGTATTCCTCGAATCCGGCGATGCCCATCTCCCGCCCGTTGCCGGACTGCTTGTAGCCGCCGAACGGTGCGTCGGCGGAGTACCAGACACCGCCGTTGACGTTGACGGTGCCGACCCGCAGCCGCGCCGCCACGCCGGCCGCCCGCTGCGGGTCGGCCGAGAACACCGTGCCGGACAGGCCGTACGGCGAGTCGTTGGCGATGCGGACGGCGTCGTCGTCGCCGTCGTGCGCGATGACGGTCAGCACGGGCCCGAAGATCTCCTCGCGGGCGACGCGCGCCGAATTGTCCAGCCCGGCAATGACGGTCGGCTCGATGAAGAAGCCCTTGTCGCGGTCGGCCGGCCGGCCGCCACCACAGGCGAACGTGCCACCTTCTTGGAGGGCGAGGTCGAGGTAGCCCTGCACCCGGTCCCGCTGGCGCGCCGAGATCACGGGGCCGCAGACGGTGCGCGGGCTGGACGGATCGCCGGGCTTGATGCCGCCCATCGTGCCGGCCGCGGCTGCGACGGCCTCGTCGTAGCGGGCCCGCGGCACCACGAGCCGGGTGGTGATCGCGCACCCCTGGCCGGCGTGCATCGACGCCGTGAACGCGGCCATCGCGCAGGCAGCGGCGACATCGGCATCGTCGAGCACCAGGAACGCCGACTTACCGCCGAGTTCCAGGAACACCTTCTTGATGGTCTCGGCAGCGTCGGTCATCACGGCCCGGCCGGTCACGGTCGAGCCGGTGAACGAAACCATGTCCACGTCAGCGTGTTTCGACAGCATGGCACCGACGCTGTGGTCCCGGGAGGTGACGATGTTGATGGTGCCCGCCGGGAAATCGGTGTGCTGGGTGATCAGTTCGCCGAGCACTGCGGCGGCCCACGGGGTGTCAGGTGCGGGCTTGAGAACCAGGGTATTGCCCGCCGCGAGTGCCGGGCCGACCTTGGCCAGGTTGATCTGGTGCGGGAAGTTCCACGGCGTGATGGCCCCGACGACGCCGACGGCCTCCCGGGCGATGGTGCGGTTGGTCGGAATGCCTTGCGGCGTGGCATGTCCCAGGTCGGTGGTCCACTGGTAGCCCTCCGCGGTGTCGGCGGCGAAGCTCAGGTCTTCGATCGGACCGTCCAAATGCGCTCCGGCCGTGAGCATCCGGGGCGCGCCGACCTCCGAGATCGTCAGTTCGCGCAATTCGTCGGCGTGGTCGCGCATGGCCTGCTGCAACTGCCGCAGGCACCGCACCCGGAACTCGACGTTGGTCGACCAGTCGGTCTCGTCGAACGCCCGACGGGCGGCATCGATGGCGTCCACCATGTCGCCCACCGTGGCATCGGCCGCCACCCCGAGGACTTCCTCGGTCGCGGGATTGACGGTCGGGAACGTGCCTCGCGAACCCGGCACCAATTTTCCGTCGATGAGAAGGCGACTTTCGCCATCACCCAACAAGGTCATCTGCGCTCCTGCCTTCGGGACGAAATCCAGCGATCTGATTTTTACTGGACAGCTGTCCGACAACGTCGGTCGAACCATAACCCCACGCGGCCTCGAGTAGCAAGGGTCCAGCGGGATCAGCAACCGCGAACACGACGTAAATGCCTGTTCATCAGGATCTTTGTGGGCGGTTCTTGCTTCAACGCCGCGCCATCGGCTAACTTGGACATGTGTCCAGCGATGCAGTGGCCGCCCTCACAAACACCGGCCAAGAAGCGGACGACCAGCCGCGCAACCGCCGCCAGGAGGAAACCTTCCAGAAGGTCCTGGCGGCCGGTCGCGAAATGCTGCGGGAGTCGTCCTACGCCGACCTGACGGTGCGGGCCGTCGCGGCGCGCGCCAAGGTCGCACCGGCTACCGCCTACACCTACTTCTCGTCCAAGAACCACCTCATCGCCGAGGTGTACCTGGACATGGTTCGGCAGGTGCCCTACTTCACCGACGTCAACCAGTCGAGGGCCAGCCGTGTCGAACAGGCACTGCGCAGCCTCGCACTGGTGGTCGCCGACGAACCGGGCGTGGCCGCGGCCTGCACGACGGCCCTGCTGTCCGGCGACGACGAGACGGTCCGCAAGGTGCGCGACCGCATCGGTGGCGAAATCCACAAGCGCATCCGCTCGGCCGTCGGCCCCGACGCCGATCCGCGCCTGCTGTCGGCCCTGGAGATGACGTACTTCGGTGCGCTCGTCAACGCCGGCAGCGGCGTCTACACCTATCACCAGATCGCCGACCGGCTGTCCTATGTCGTCGGACTCATCGTGGGAGACAACGCATGACAGCCAATGTGGAACTGCTGATCGACCCGTACAGCTACGACTTCCACGAAGATCCGTACCCGTACTACCGGCGGCTGCGGGACGAGGCGCCGATCTACCGGAACGACAAGCTCAACTTCTGGGCCCTGTCCCGCCACGAGGATGTGCTGCGCGGTTTCCGGAACAGCACGGCGCTGTCCAACAAGCACGGCGTCTCGCTGGATCCGATATCCCGCAACGACGAAGCCCACCGCGTGATGTCCTTTCTGGCCCTTGACGATCCGGCGCACCTGCGGCTGCGCACCCTGGTCTCCAAGGGCTTCACCCCGCGGCGCATCCGTGAGCTCGAGGGCCGGGTCACCGAGATCGCCGTCCAGCATCTCGACGAGGCGTTGCAGAACAACACCTTCGACTACGTCGACGATTTCGCCGGCAAGCTGCCGATGGACGTGATCAGCGAGCTGATGGGCGTCCCGCAAGAAGACCGCGTGCGCATCCGCGCACTGGCCGACGGCGTGATGCACCGCGAGGACGGGACGGCCGACGTCCCGGCGTCTGCCATGGCCGCATCGGGTGAGCTGCTGATGTACTACGCCGACATGGTCAAGCAGCGCCGCAAGAATCAGTCCGACGACCTCACCTCGGCGCTGGTGGAGGCCGAGATCGACGGCGACAAGCTCACCGACGACGAGATCATGGCATTCCTGTTCCTCATGGTCATCGCCGGTAACGAGACGACCACGAAACTGCTTGCCAATGCGGCCTATTGGGGATACCAAAACCCCGACCAGCTGGCTCCGATCTTCGACAACCACGAGCTGATCTCGCCGTGGATCGAGGAGACGCTGCGCTACGACACCTCCAGCCAGCTCCTTGCCCGGGCCGTCGTGGAGGACCTCGAGTTCTACGGCACCACCGTCCCTGCCGGTGATGTCCTGATTCTGCTGGCCGGCTCGGCCAATCGCGACGAGCGGGTGTTCGAGGCGCCCGACGAGTACCGCATCGGCCGTGACATCGGTTCGAAGCTCGTGAGTTTCGGCAGCGGCGCACACTTCTGCCTGGGCGCGCACCTGGCGCGGATGGAAGCCCGGGTGGCCCTCACCGAACTGTTCAAACGTATCCGCGGCTACGAGGTCGACGAGGACAACTCCGTCCGCGTCCACTCGAGTTCGGTACGCGGATTTGCCCATCTCCCAATAACTGTGAAGGCACGCTAAATGGCCCGTTTCGAACCACACCCCGCCCGCCGGCCCGCCATCGTGGCCGGCGCCTCGTCGGGCATCGGCGCCGCGACGGCGACCGCGCTCGCCGCGCGCGGCTTCCCGGTCGCGCTCGGCGCCCGCCGGGTGGAGAAGTGTCAGGAACTCGTCGACCAGATCAAAGCCGAAGGCGGAGAAGCGGTCGCGCTGCCGCTGGACGTCACCGACACCGCGTCGGTCGAGAACTTCGTCGCCAAGGCGACGGCCGCGCTCGGCGACATCGAGGTCCTGGTCACCGGCGCCGGTGACACCAACTTCGGCCGGCTGCACGAGATGAGCACCGACGAGTTCGCCGAGCAGCTGCAGATTCACCTGGTCGGCGCCAACCGGATGGCGCGCGCCGTTCTCGACGGCATGGTCGAGCGCCGCCGCGGCGACCTGATCTTCGTCGGCTCCGACGTGGCGCTGCGCCAGCGCCCGCACATGGGCGCCTACGGTGCCGCGAAGGCCGGGCTGGTCGCGATGGTCACCAACCTCCAGATGGAGCTGGAAGGCACGGGCGTCCGCGCTTCGGTGGTGCACCCCGGCCCGACCATGACGTCCATGGGCTGGAGCCTGCCTGCCGAGAAAATCGGCCCGGCCCTTGAGGATTGGGCCAAGTGGGGCCAGGCCCGGCACAGCTACTTCCTGCGCGCGGCCGACCTGGCCCGTGCCATCACGTTCGTCGCCGAGACCCCGCGCGGCGGGTTCATCGCCAACATGGAACTGCAGCCCGAGGCGCCGCTGGCCGAAGCCAAGGAACGTCAGTCGCTCGCGTTGGGCGAGGAAGGAATGCCGGAACCCGCGGACGCGAGGAGCAAGGAAGACAAATGACGATCACCAAAGAGGTTCAACGGGTTTCGGGTGGCGCCGAGGAGCACGGCCACCTGGAGGAGTTCCGCACCGACCCGATCGGCCTGATGCAACGCGTCCGCGACGAATGCGGTGACGTCGGCTGGTTCCAGCTCGCCGACAAGCAGGTGGTGCTGCTCACCGGCGCCGAGGCCAACGAGTTCTTCTTCCGCTCCAGCGACAGCGAGCTCAACCAGGCCGAGGCCTACCCGTTCATGACCCCGATCTTCGGTGAGGGCGTGGTTTTCGACGCCGACCCGGAACGCCGCGCCGAGATGCTGCACAACACCGCGCTGCGCGGCGAGCAGATGAAGGGCCACGCCGCGACCATCGAGCGCGAGGTCCGGCGGATGACCGAGAACTGGGGCGACTCCGGTGAAATCGACCTGCTGGAGTTCTTCTCCGAGCTCACCATCTACACCTCCACGGCCTGCCTGATCGGCCCGAAGTTCCGCAACCAGCTCGATTCCCGGTTCGCGAACTACTACCACCTGCTCGAGCGCGGCACCGACCCGCTCTGCTACGTCGACCCCTACCTGCCCATCGAGAGCTTCCGCATCCGCGACGAGGCGCGGGCCAACCTGGTGGAGCTCGTGCAGGAGGTCATGAACGGGCGAATCGCCAACCCGCCCACCGACAAGAGCGATCGCGACCTGCTCGACGTCCTGGTCTCCATCAAGGACGAAGAGGGCAACCACCGTTTCAGCGCCAACGAAGTCACCGGCATGTTCATCTCCCTGATGTTCGCCGGGCACCACACCAGCTCGGGCACCTCGTCGTGGACGCTCATCGAACTGCTGCGTCACCCCGACTTCTACGCCAAGGTCCAGCAGGAGCTGGACGACCTCTACGCCGACGGCCAGGAGGTGAGTTTCCATGCGCTGCGCCAGATTCCGAATCTGGACAACGCCCTGAAGGAGACGCTGCGCCTGCACCCGCCGCTGATCATCCTGATGCGCGTCGCGCAGGATGAGTTCGAGGTCGCCGAGCACCCGATCCACAAGGGCCAGATGGTGGCGGCCTCACCGGCGATCTCGAACCGCATCCCCGAGGACTTCCCCGACCCCGACGCCTTCAACCCGAACCGGTACGAGAAGCCGCGTCAGGAAGACCTGCTGAACCGGTGGACCTGGATCCCGTTCGGCGCCGGCAAGCATCGCTGCGTGGGCGCAGCCTTCGCGCAGATGCAGATCAAGGCGATCTTCTCGGTTCTGTTGCGCGAGTATGAGTTCGAGATGGCCCAGCCCCCGGAGAGCTACCAGAACGACCACTCCAAGATGGTCGTCCAACTGGCCCGGCCCGCCACCGTCCGCTACCGGAAGCGCGCCTGATGGGTTCCTACCGCGTTGAGGTCGACCGCGACCTGTGCCAGGGCCACGCCATGTGCTCCCTGGAGGCACCGGACTACTTCAACGTCCCCAAGCGCGGCACCGTCGAGATCCTCGACGAGACCCCGCCCGACGACGCGCGCGAGGAGATCGAGCGCGCTGTCGCCGAGTGCCCGACCCAAGCCCTGTTCATTCGCGAAACCAGCTGAAAACAAAGGACAAGACAATGACGTCATTCCCCCGCGAACAACTCGAAGAGTGGGTCGAGCGGTGGCTGCAGGTCAACCGTGACGCCGAGGCGGCCGGCGACTGGAAGCCGATGGCCGACTTCTACACCGACGACGCCACGTACGGCTGGAACATCGGCCCCAAAGAGGACGTCATGTGCCTCGGCAAGGCCGAAATCCGCGACATCGCCCTGGGTTTGGAGATGGAGGGCCTCGAAGGCTGGAAATACCCGTACCAGCGCGTGGTGATCGACGACAAGCAGGGTGAGGTCGTCGGCTTCTGGAAGCAGGTCGTGACAGATCCGGACGACGCCTCGGCCCCCGCGCGCGAGATCTACGGCATCGGCGGCAGCTGGTTCCGGCTGGAGAACGTCGACGGCGAACCGAAGATCGCCTGGCAGCGCGATTTCTTCGACTTCGGCCACGTGCAGAAGCTCTACCTGGACCTGATGACGGCCGGAAAACTGTCGAAGGGCATGCAGCAGCGCATCCAGCGCAGCCTGGCCGGCGAGCAGCTGCCGGGTTACTACCCCCTGGGCGAGGCTCCCGTCCCGATCTGGTGAAAACCGGCCGAGCAGTTATTGGGGGTGGGGTGTGACGAACGTAACTTTTCCCTCTACGCTAACTGAAACAGGTTCTAGTGGAAGGCACGTGCGGTGAAGACAAAAGGTGCTCTCATCTGGGAGTTCAACCAGCCGTGGTCGATCGAGGAGATCGAGATCGGTGACCCCGTCAAGGACGAGGTCAAGATCCAGATGGAAGCCTCGGGCATGTGCCACTCGGACCACCACCTGGTGACCGGCGACATCCCGATGGCCGGTTTCCCGGTGCTCGGCGGCCATGAAGGCGCCGGCATCGTGGTCGAGGTCGGCCCCGGTGTGGACCACATCGCCGTCGGCGACCACGTCGTGCTGTCGTTCATCCCGTCGTGTGGCGAGTGCCCGTCGTGTCAGGCCGGTATGCGCAACCTGTGCGACCTGGGCATGTACCTGTTGACCGGCACCGCGGTGTCCGACGGCACCAACCGCGTGCATGCCGCCGACGGCACGCCGGTGATCCCGATGACCCTCTTGGGCACCTTCAGCCCGTACATGGTGGTGCACAAGAGCTCCGTCGTGAAGATCGACCCCACCATCCCCTTCGAGGTCGCCTGCCTGGTCGGCTGCGGCGTCACCACCGGCTACGGCTCGGCGGTCCGCAGCGGCGACGTCCGCCCCGGTGACGACGTCTGCATCGTCGGCGTCGGCGGCGTCGGCACGGGTGCCCTCCAGGGTGCGCTCAATGCCGGTGCCCGCAACGTGTTCGTCGTGGATCCCGTTGAGTTCAAACGGGACAACGCCCTGAAGTTCGGCGCCACGCACGCCTACCCCGACATCTACAGTGCCATGGCGGGCGTCGCGGAGGTCACCGAAGGCCGCATGGCCACCAAGACCATCGTCACCGTCGGTGAGCTGCACGGTGAGGACATCGACAACTACCTCAACATCACCAGCAAGGGCGGCACCTGCGTGGTGACGGCGGTCGCGAACATGGCCAGCCTGGACGTGAAGCTCAACCTGTCGATGCTGACGCTGATGCAGAAGCGCCTACAGGGCACCATCTTCGGCGGCGGCAACCCGCACCACGACATCCCGTCGCTGCTGGCCATGTACAAGGCCGGCCGCCTCAACCTCGACGACATGGTCACGCGCCAGTACAAGCTGGAGCAGATCAACGAGGGCTACCAGGACATGCTGGAGGGCCGCAACATCCGCGGCGTCATCCGGTACACCGACGCCGACCGCTGAACCCACTTTCGCTGAGTCGGCCTGGGGGGACGTCCCAGGCCGACTCGGCGTTGTCTGTAGGAGGAAAACCCTTGTCCGACAATCCTGTTGTCATCGCCTCGCAGTCGTCGTGGCGGTGCGTGCAGAGCCACGACCGCGAGGGCTGGCTTGCCCTGATGGCCGACGACATCGTCGTCGAAGATCCGATCGGCGAGGCCGTCACCAACCCCGACGGCACGGGAGTGAAGGGCAAGGAGGCGCTGGCCGCCTTCTACGACACCAACATCGGCCCGAACCAGCTGACGGTGACGTGCGAGGAGACGTTCCCGTCGAGCTCGCCCGACGAGATCGCCTACATCCTGGTGCTGCGCACCGAATTTCCGAACGGCTTCGTGGCCAGCGTCCGCGGCGTGTTCACCTACAAGGTCAATGCCGAGGGGCTCATCACCAACCTGCGCGGGTACTGGAACCTCGAGGCCATGAAGTTCGAGCAGCCGGCCGATCAGACCAACTGATTGTCGGCGTAGAACCGGGCCGCGCGGCGAATCGCGTTCACCGTCGGCTCCGGTTCCCAGCCCAGCTCCCGCCGCGCCTTGCTGTTGTCGGCCGGCGACGTCATGTGCAGTAGCCGCGTGATGGTGACCAGCGGCGGAATCTTGCCCGGGCGCACCGCGCGCAGCGGCTCCGTGGCGTAGGCACCGGCGTACATCGCGGCCTTGGGCACCCCGAATCGTGGTGGCCGCACACCGGTTTCGTCGGCCGCCGTCTCGAGGATGGTGCGCAGCGGCAGGTAGCTCTCCGAGATGATGTAGCGCTCACCGACGCGGCCGTGCTCGGCAGCCAGCAGCAGCGCCCGGGCGGCGTCCTCGATACCGACCACTTCCGCGGCCGCATCAGCGGCATAGAACCGCATCCGGCCGGCCGCGGTACGCGCCACGATCTCGCCGTGCGGCGTCGGCTGCCAGTCCCGCGGGCCATAGGTGTTCGACACACACATCGCGACGGCCGGCAGCCCCCGCTGCGCCACCGCATCCAGCACGAGTTGCTCTGCGGCACGCCGTGATCGGACGTAGTCGCCACCCTTGTCGGCCCAGTTGAACGGCGTGTCCTCGGTGACGACGGAGCCGTCATCGCTGACGGCGATGGTGCAGATCGTGCTGACGAACACGAACTTGTCGAGATCGGCGTCCACCGCGATGTCCAGTACCCGCCGCAGTCCGTCGACGTTGGTCCGGAACAACGGCGCCGGGTCCGGCAGCATGGCCCGGGCGTCGACGACGCAGTAGAAGACGACGTCCCGATCGCACATGGCGGCCCGCACGGCGTCGTCGTCGAAAATGTCTCCGTAGCAACGCTCGACGTCGAGATCGTCGATGCCGCGGGTCGAGCTGGTCTCCCGCAGCAGCACCCGGACGTCGTCGCCGCGCTCGACCAGCTGGCGCGTGACGTGCGAGCCGAGGAAGCCACTGGCTCCCATCACCAGTGACTTGCGCGGTGCCATCAGGCGCGCGGCCCGACCGGCCGGCCGAGCAGGCGGTCCGGTTGCGACCACCACGGCGCGGCGTCGGCCTCATCGATCCCGGTGATGTCGTTGGCTTCGACGAAGTATTCGTGCACCCGCGCGGCGTCGACGGCGGGTGCGCGCTTGCCCCATTTGACCGACAGGAAGCCGCTGTCCCCCATCGACTTCTGGTGCAGCACATAGGGAGACATCGACCGCGCACCGCGGCCGACGGTGACCCCGCCGAACGTCCACGCGATGTACGGGAGCACCCGGCGCCAGTACACCTGGCTGAACGTGCCGCGTTCCCGCAGGATGTTCGTGCCCGGCATCACGCCCGGATCGAAGTACGCCGCGGACATCCCTTCGGGCACCAGCTGCCCCGCCGCGCGCGACAGATAGAACAGGCCGAGCTTGGTGCGCGCGTAGGCCTGGACACCGTCATCGCTGGGCAGGCACTGCTCGGCGAGCGGCTGCCATTCCGCGGTCTTCACCCGCGCCAGCCGCTGGAACAGCGTCTGGCGAATGGTCGGGGACCCGACGATCATGATCCGGGCATCCGCGGCCAGCTGCGGACTGATCCGCGCCAGCAACGCGTGCGGGCCGAAAAGATTGGTGGCGACGGTCAATTCGATACCGTCGGAGCTGAGTTCACGGGCGTCGTTGCGCAGCACCGCGGCGTTGAGCACGACAGTGCTGAGCGGCGGGATGACGCCGTCCGCCACCAGACGGGCGATCTCCTCGGCAGCGCGACGCACGCTTTCCTGTGAACCCTGGTCGCACACCACGATGTGGGTGGTACCGGCAGCGGCACGCTCACCGAGCAGCGCCTTGAGTTCCTCGCCCCGCGTGGCGTTCCGGACGGGCAGCACGCAGTGCCAGCCCGGCGTTCCCACGATCCGTTTCGCCAGTCCGAGCCCCAGCCCGGAGGTGGCGCCCGTCAGCAGCAGACTGCGGGTTTCCATCTGATTCATCACCCGACTTCCGCTGGAACCGACGAATTGCTGGACGGTGCCCCCTCATTCAGGCCGATGCGGGCATGCAGCCGCGCCAGCGGAGCGGGCGCCCACCAGTTGGCCTTGCCCAGCAGCACCATGACGGCCGGGAGCAGGATGGTCCGGATCACGATGGCGTCCACCAGGATCGCGACCGCCAGCCCGAACCCGAAGATGCGCAGGAACGACACCTGCGAAGCGATCAATCCGGCGAATGTGATCGCCATGACGAGCGCCGCGGCAGTGACGATCCGGCCGGTTCCGGCCAGGCCGAGAGCCACCGATTCGCGGCCGGCCGCATCGGATTTGTCCGAGGCAAGCCAGAATTCGCGGATGCGGGCGATGATGAACACCTCATAGTCCATCGACAGCCCGAACGCCACGCAGAACATCAACACCGGCATGGTCGACACCAGGGTGCCCACGACTGTGGTGCCCAGCCCACCGAGGTGGCCCTCCTGGAAGATCCACACCAGCGCCCCGAACGTCGCAGTGAGCGACAAGGCGTTGAGCACCAACGCTTTCAGCGGGATGATCACACTGCCGCTCAGCAGGAACAGCAGGACGAACATCACCACGGCGATCAACCCGAGCATGGTCGGCACCCGGCTCGCGATGGCCTCGACGCCGTCGCGGTTCGACTGCGCGGCTCCCGTGAACAGCGGCGTCATGCCGGCCGGTGGCGGCACGGCGTGCAGCCGGTCCAGCGCTTCGTCGGACGCCGCGCTGAACGGCAGCGTCGTGGTGGTGACGGTCAGGAAGCTGGCGTCTTTCCCGGTGCCGGCTTCGTGCCCGGCGGGCCCGATCGCCCGGCCACCGGCATAGGTGGCACCCGGTCCGGCCGCGGCCACCACGGTCGGCACCTTGGACAGCTCGGCGGCGTAGGCGTCGATGGCGGCGTTGTCACGGGACCCGTTGCCGTGCAACAGCACGATGTGCACCGGCAGCCCGGCGTCCTGCGTGAAGTCGCTGCGCATGTGGTCGCCCACCTGCCGGGCCGACGATGTGGTCGGCAGGATGCGGTCGTCGGGGAAGCCGAACTTGATGTTGAGGAACGGCAGCCCGACGATCACGAGCGGAATCAGGGTGACGGCGGCGGCGATCCTGGGACGGCGCATCACGGCGTGCGTCCAGGTGTACCACCGTGATCCGGTGAGCGGTCCCCGCTGGCCCGGCTTGCCGATCCGCTTGCCGGCGACGCGGATGGCGGCCGGCGTGATGACGAGCGCCGCGAGTGCGGCCATGGCCACCACCGATACCGCGCCGTACGCGAACGACCGCAGGAAGTACATCGGGAAGACCGCCATGGTCGCCAGGCACAGCGCGACCGTGGCCGCCGAGAACACCACCGTGCGGCCCGCGGTGCGCATGGTGCGCCGCAACGCCTCGTCGGGGTGGGAGCCGTCGCCGATCTCTTCGCGGTATCTGCTCACCAACAGCAGTGAGTAGTCGATCGCCAGGGCCAGGCCGAGCGCCACGGCGAGGTTGAGCGCGAACACCGAGACGTCGACGAACTCGGCCAGAACCCGAAGGATCGCAACGGAGCCCGAGATCGCGAAGGCCCCGACCGCGAGCGGCACGAGGGCGGCGACGACGCCGCCGAAGACCCACACCAGCACCAGGAATGTCAGCGGCAGCACGATGGCCTCGCTGAGGGTCAGGTCGTGCCGGCTCTGCTCGTTGACGGCGGAGTACACCGCGCCGGGACCGCCCGCCGAGATGGTGAGGCCCGGATCGCGTTGGCCGGCATAGCGTTCCACCAATGCGGTGGAGGACGCGATGCCGGTGGTCTCGTTGCCGTCCATGAAGGCGATGACCAGGGCCGAACGCCCGTCCTTGCTCACCAGGCCGGCCGCGACCGGATCGGGCGTCTCGAACGGCGACAGCACCCGCGCGACGTGCTCGGTGCCGCGCAACTCGGTGACCAACCGGTCCACCGCAGCCCGCTGAGGAGCAGCGGTCACCGGCACCCCCGGGTCTCTGGCCTGCACCAACAGATTCAGGTTCACGAAGCCGCGGTGGAACTCTTCGGTGAGCACCTTGTTGGCGCGGTTGGACTGGGCGTCGGGGTCGGTGAAGCCGCCGGCGCCGAGCAGATCCGCGACGGGCGCGGAAAGGATGCCGAAGACCGACATCAGCAGGACGGTGGCGACGAGAATTCGCTTGGGCGCGGCGATCACCGCGCGCGAGATCAGATCGAGCATCGCCCGGGTCACGCAGCCTTCGGGAAGACGTTGAGCACGACGGCGGCACCCAGGCCACCCGCGCTGACGATCGCGCCCGCGCCGATGCCGCCGCCGCGGCGCTGCAGTTCGTTGATCAAGGTGCCGGCCACGCGCGTACCGGAGGCGCCGTACGGGTGGCCGAGTGCCAGGCCGCCGCCGTGCACGTTGAGCCGGTCGCGACTGATGTTCAGCGAGCGCTCGTAGGCGATGCCGATCGAGGCGTAGGAGTCGTGGACGTCGTACAGGTCGACGGCTTCGGTGTCGATGCCGGCGCCGTCCAGGGCACGCCGGGTGGCGGTGATCGCCGCATCGGTGGCGCGCTCGGGCTCCGAACCGACGACGGACCAGCCGATGATCTCGGCAAGCGGGGTGAGGCCGTGGCGGCTCGCGAAGTCAGGGTCGCAGATCATCATCGCGGCGGCGCCATCGGTCAGGCCCGTCTGGTTGCCGGGCGTCACCGTGCAGTCCTCGCCGAGGAACGACGTCAGTGCCGACAGATTGGTCATGTTGAATTCGCGGCACGGCAGCTCGTCGGCGAAAACTTCTGTGCCGTCGACGCTTACCGCGACCTTCTCGGTGTCCAGGACACCGCCCTCGATGGCGTCCGAGGCCAGCGTGTGCGCCCGCGCGGACCACTCGTCGACCTCCTGCCGCGTCAGGCCGTACTGCCGCGCGGTGCCTTCGCCGAGCGTGCGGGCCAGGTCGAGCGCGGGCATCTCGCCGATGCCGGGATGCATCGGGGCGATCTGGGTGTCGGTGATCCCGGTGGCCGCGAAGTGCGGACCGGCCAGCGGCGACGCCGAGGGCGTGTTCAGGCCACCGGCGATGACGCAGTTGCCCATGCCCGCCTTGATGGTCGCGACCGCCTGGTGCATCGCCATCATGCCCGACGCACACCAGCCGCCGACCGCGACGGCGGGAGTGTCCAGCGGCAGTCCCATGTCGAGGGCCGAGTAGCGGGCGATACATCCGCCGCCCTGCAACACCTCACCGAGCACGATGTTGTCGATCAGTTCGGGGTCGACACCCGAGCGGTTGATGACCTCGCGGATCACGGTGCTGGCGAGGTCGAACTCGGAAACGTTGGCCAGTCCACCTACCAGCGAACGCGTGAACGGGGTTCGCGCATACGCAACGACTACGGGATTGGTCAAGGTTCTTGCCCTCCTCGGCAACGACGTCCGCGTACGGCACCGCGCAATCCGCGGACTGCCCAGAACTGTCGTGTGCGCGCGGACATAACGGCATGGCTGTTCTTCGTTGTGCTGATGCCAGCGACTAACGGCAATAGTTTGTAGCACGCGAATCGGACGCGGTCTATATTCCAGAAGCGTAAATATCCACGTCAAGAGCGTTAATTATGAATTTAGCGAACTAGTTAGAACTTGTTTCAATATTTGCATATGGCATGGGTCGGTGTAACCCCGGTCACAGTCGGAACAGCGTTGGCGCACAACCGATAACACCGTTTCGAACGCCACCCGCCGGCGCCATGAATCGGCCCGTTGACCGCGCAGTCAATTCAGTGGAGCCCGTCGCCGTGGCAAACCAGCGGTCGGTCCTGCAGCAAACTCTGGGCTCGACAGCATCCGGTAGAACATGTTCTAGTAGCGACATGCTCGACTTCAGCACCGACACCCTCAGCCCGGAGGAAGCGCAGCGCCTCCGTTCCGTATTCGAGCCGCTGACCCAGTCGGTCCGCGAACTGATGGACGCGACTGCGCGCAGCGACGCCGATGCCGACGTCATCGCGGCCGCGAAAGCCGAAATCGATTCGGCCACCGCGCGTTTGCGCTCCAAGCAACTGGAGAAGACGTGGGGCCTGCGCTTCACCACCGAAGGCGAATGGCTGCCGTGGACCAATGCCGTTGTGGGCCTGCGGAACCCGGTCGCGCCGCCGCTGACGGTCGTCCTCGAGGCCACCGACTACGTCTGGTCCGAGTTCTCTCTCGGCGCCGCCTACGAGGGCCCGCCCAACCACGCGCACGGCGGCGTCTGCGCCATGATCCTCGACCACGTGCTCGGTGAGGTGGCGTCGAACGACGGCACCACCCGGTTCACCGGCACCATCAACGTGAAGTACGTGCGACCCACCCCGCTGGGCAAGCTGCGGGCCGAGGCCCGCATCGTGCGCACCGAGGGCTTCAAGGCCTACGGGGTCGCCCACATCGCCGACGACCAGGGCGTCACCATCGAAGCCGAAGGGGTCTTCATCCAGCCCAAGTGGGCCCGCGGCTAGATGGCGCGGTCGACCGGCGCCGAAGACTGGCTCAGCGCCCACATTCCTGACCAGACCGGCCGCACGATCCTGATCACCGGCGCCAACGGCGGCCTCGGTGCCGCCACCGCGCGACACCTGGCGGCCGCCGGCGCCCGGGTCATCCTGGCGTGCCGCCGTCCCGCACAGGCCGAGGCATTGGCCGCCGAAATCGGTTCTGCCGCAGAGACTCTGAACCTCGACTTGGCCAGCCTGGACTCCGTCAAGTCCGCGGCGGCATCCTGCGGCCCCGTCGACGCCGTCATCGCGCTGGCCGGCGTCTGTCACGTGCCCTACGGCCTGACCGCCGACGGTTTCGAATTGCACACCGGTATCAACCATCTCGGGCATTTCGCGTTGGTCGGCCGGCTCCTGGACCGGATCACCGATCGCGTCGTGGTGGTCACCAGCCGCGCGCACGAGTTCGTCGGGCGGCCGGGATTCGGCAAGCTCATGCCCGCCGATCCGGGCTGGCGTATCCGCCGCTACTCCGCGTTCGACGGGTACTGCCAGGCCAAGCTCGCCAACCTGCTGTTCGCCAATGAATTGCAACGCCGCCTGACAGCCGCCGGCAGCACGGTGAAATCGGTATCCGCACAACCCGGTTGGGCCGACACCGACGCCGGCATGCACTCGGGCCGCAAGTGGGGCGACCTCTCGTGGCGCGCCTCGTGCCGCGCCATCGGCCAGCCGGCCGACGTCGCGGCCCTCTCGATCACCTACGCCGCCGCCGCGGACGACGTTGACGGTGGCGGCTACTACGGACCCGACCGGTTCTTCGGGATGCGCGGACTACCGGCGCCGGCCAAGGCCGGACGCGCCGCCACCGACCCGGCCCTGATGACCGCGAATTGGGTTGCCGCCGAACACCACACCGGTGTCCGGTACGACATCTGACGACAGGAGCCGACCGTGTCAACCGACGCACCGGACGTCGCCCGGCTGCCCCTCGCCCCCGACGTACCTTTGAGTCTGCGCGAGCGCATCGCCGCGATCCAGGTGGCGCACAGTGGATGTGAGACGTTCCGCGACGCCGGCGGCCCGGTCACCACCGTGCGCATCGCGCCGAAGTGGATGATGCCGCCGATCATCGCCGTCACCTCGCCGCAGGGTGCCCGCGACGTCCTGACCGCCACGTACCCGGCCGTCGACCGTGACTTCCCGTTCATGACCGAACAGCAGAAGCTCAATGGCGGCTCGCTGCTGAACTTCAGCCACAAGGAATGGGTCGGGCGGCGCCGCATGCTGCAACCGGTGTTCACCACCGCGCGCATCGCCGAACTCAACGAGCAGATGTACGACATCGCCACCGACGCCGCGACCTCGTGGCGTGACGGGTCCGAGATCGACCTCGACCAGGAGAGCCGGCGGATCACCATGCGAGTGCTCGGCCGCACCATCATGGGGTTCGAACCAGGTTCGTACACAGACGAATTGGTCGATCCGCTGCGCCGGATCAGCAAGTACATCGCCGACCGGGGCCGCGCGCCGGTGAAGCTGCCGAGCTGGGTCCCGACCCGGGAACGACGCTTCGCGGTCAGGTTCAACAAGGTGGCGCACGACCTCGCCGCGCAGATCCTGCAGGACTGCCGCGCCGATCCGCAGCTGAGCGCGCCCCTGGTCCGCGCCATGATGGAGGCCCGCGACCCCGAGACCGCGGAACCGTTGACCGACGAGGAAATCTGCCACGAGCTCGTCATCTTCCTGGCCTCCGGACTGGAGACCACCGCGACGACGCTCGCCTACGCCCTGTGGGCACTCGGCCGTCATCCTGAGATCTCCGATCGGGTCGCGGCCGAGGTCGCCGCGGTCGACGAGACGGCGCTGCGGACAAATCCGCGCAGCCACCTGCCCTACACCGTCAGCGTCATCCAGGAGGCCCTGCGGCTGGGCGGGCCGACGCCCGCGGTGATGCGCATCGCGCGGCAGGACATGGCCGTCGACAGCTTCCGCGTCGAGGCCGGCAGCATGCTCATGGTCGGCGTCTACGCCATGCATCGTGACCCGCAATTATGGGACCGCCCATTGGAATTCGATCCCGACCGGTTCAGCGGCGGCCGTTCGCGCATGCAGTGGCAGTTCCTGCCGTTCGGCGGTGGTCCGCGGTCGTGCATCGGCGAGTTCTTCGCCCTGACCGCGGCGACCCTGGAGCTCGCGTCGATCGTCCGGCACTGCCGGCTGACGTCGCGCGAAGCGACGTTCCCCATCACCGCGCCGCTCACCATCGTGCCGGACGGGCCCATCCCCGCCCTGGTCCAGACCGTGAACTCCTAGGAAGACGCCGTGCCACGACGAGCCCCGGTACGCACCGCCGAACTCAACCTGGAAACCCTGACGCTGCACCAGGACGGCCGCGTCCTCACCGCGCGGTTCGACGACCCGCCGAACCATTTCCTGTCACTGCGGCTGGTCAAGGACATGGACCGGCTCACGCGCGCCGCAGATCAGGACCCGTCGGTCGGCGCCGTCGTCCTGACCGGCACCGGTGACAAGTTCATCTCGCACTCCGAACCCGAACAGGTCCAACTGTTCTTCCAGATGGCGACGCCGCCACTGCCGTCGCGCGCGGTGACCTGGTCCATCAAGCTGAACAATGCCGCCATGCGGGTGCCCGCCCTGCTCAAGGCCACCGAGACCCGTGGCGGCGACTGGGGCACCGGCATCGTCTACAGCGCCATCCTCAAGCGGACCATCACCCGGATGAACCGGTCGGGCGTCGTCTATATCGCGGCCATCAACGGCACCGCCCTCGGCGGTGGGTTCGAACTCGCGCTGTTCTGCGACCTGCGCATCGCGGCCGACGCCGACCAGGTCCGTATCGGGCTGATCGAGATTCTGGCCGGCCTCGTGCCGGGAGGCGGTGGGAGCCAACGACTTCCGGCCATGCTCGGGATGTCCGCCGCGCTGGAGCACATGCTGGAAGGCCGCCCGCTGACCGCGCGTGAGGCACTCGACGCGGGCATCGTGCACCGACTCGCCCCTGCCGAGGGATTGCTCGACGACGTCTATGCCACCGCGCAGCGCCTGTCCCGCCGCTCGCCCTACGCCATCGCGGCCGTCAAACGCGCCGTCTACTTCGGCGGCAACAGGTCATTGTCCGGCGCCCTCGACTTCGAGCTCGCGGGATTCGTCGGAACCGGCCGAAATCCGCGAAAGCACTTGACGGCGGACGCTTTTCAGCAGGACTACGAAGCCATCGGCGACAGTCCCTTCGCCAGGGACATCGAGCCCTGGCTGTCGGGCACCCGCGTCGCGCAATAGGCTGGGGCCATGCCGTCCGTCTTCACCATGATCATCAACCGCGACCTGCCGGGCCGATTCGTCTACGAGGACGACGACGTCGTCGCGTTCCTGACCATCGAGCCCATGACGCAGGGCCACACCCTGGTCGTGCCCCGGGCCGAGGTGGACAACTGGCAGGACCTGGACCCCGAACTGTTCAACAAGGTGATGGCGGTGTCGCAGAAGATCGGCCGCGCCGTGTGCTCGGCCTTCGACACCGAGCGCGCCGGCGTCATCATCGCCGGACTCGAGGTGCCGCACCTGCACGTGCACGTGTTCCCGGCCCGCAACCTGTCCGACTTCGGGTTCGCCAACGTCGACCGCAACCCGTCGCCGGAATCACTCGACGAGGCTCAGGCCAAGATCATCGCTGCCCTCGCCACCGTCGGCTGATTCGGCTGATTCGGCGCCGTCGGCTGAGTCGGCCGCATCGCCGATACGTGGCAGGCGCACCGTGAATCGGCAGCCCTGGCCCGGCGCGGTGGTCACCGTGACGACGCCGCCGTGCGCCCGCACCAGCGAGTCGACGATCGACAGTCCCAGGCCCGTGCCGCCGCTGGTCCGGGTCCGTGAGGAGTCGGTGCGGTAGAAGCGTTCGAAGATGCGGTGGGCGTCCTCGGCCGACAGGCCAGGGCCCTGATCGCAGACCTCGAGCACCGCGTCGCCGTCGACGGTGCCGACGCGCACCGTGATGCCGCCGGTCTCCGGCGTGTGCTGTACGGCGTTCATCATCAGGTTGCCCAGCACCTGGCGCAGCCGCGCTTCGTCGCCGAGGACCTCCGGCGTGCCGGGCCCGTCCAACAACTCCAGCGACACGGCCCGCCGCGGTGCGATGGACCGCGCGTCGTGCACCGCGTCGGTCGCCAGGATCAGCAGGTCGACGGGCCGCTGCTCCAGTGGCCGCTGTTGGTCCAGCCGCGCGAGGAGCAGCAGATCCTCGACCAGCAGACCCATGCGCCGGGCCTCGCTCTCGATGCGGCTCATCAGCATCTCGACGTCGCTGGCGGCGCCCTGCCGGTACAGCTCGGCGAATCCGCGGATGGTGGTCAGCGGCGTCCGCAGCTCGTGGCTGGCGTCGGTGATGAAACGCCGCATCCGTTCCTCGGACGTGCGCGCGGTCTCCGCCGATTGCTCCGACGACGCCACCGCGTTCTGAATCTGCGCGAGCATTCCGTTGAGCGCCAACGACAATCGCCCGACCTCGGTGCGTGAGTCGCGCTCGGGAACACGGCGGTCGAGCTGCCCCGCCGCGATGTCGGCCGCTGTCCGCTCCACCTCGACGAGGGGTCGCAGACTGCGGTGCACCGCGACGTACCCGGCGATACCCAGGATCAACAGCACGGCGGCACCGATGCCGACCTGAGACCACGCCAGTGCCCGCACTGTCGACGCCACGTCGGAGAGGTCGATCGCGACCGTCGTCAACTCCCCGGCCGGGCCGCGCACCGTCATGGCCCGCCATTTCACGTCGGAGTGGTGGATCGAGCCGACCGTCGTCGGGACGGGCCCGACGTCATTGCTGTCCGGCAGCGCCGGTTGCGCGTCGTTGTCGTTGACGGCGATCCACACCCGCCCGTCCGGGTCGATGCCGCGGACATAGAAGTTCGACGGCGGCCGCGCCGGGTTCGGGCCTTCGATGGGCGTGGCCGGGATGCGCCGCGGTTCCTGTGCCCAGCTGCGCGAGGCATCCAGCAGCGTCTCGTCGACGCGGTTGATCAGGCTGTGCTGCATGATCGAGGTGACGGCGAGGCCGGAGGCCAGCAGACCACAGGCCGCCAGCAACACCATCGCGGCGACCAGCCCCACCCGCAGCGGAATGCCGCGCGTACCGCGCCATCTCCCATCACTGCGCTCGCCCAGTCGGCGTGTCATCACTCCATTGTTGGCGATGCCCGCCCAAAAGTGTCTCAGCGCGGCTCGCGCAGGACGTAGCCCACACCCCGCAGGGTGTGCAGCAGGCGCTTCTCGCCGGTGTCGATCTTGCGGCGCAGGTACGACACATAGGACTCGACGACGTTCACGTCACCACCGAAGTCGTAGCGCCACACGTGGTCGAGGATCTTCGGCTTCGACAGCACCGTGCCCGCGTTGATGATGAAGTAGCGCAGCAGCGTGAACTCGGTGGGCGACAGCGAAACCGGTTCGCCGGCCTTCCACACCTCGTGGGTGTCCTCGTCGAGCTCGATGTCGGCGAACGTCAGCCGGGCACTGCGCGGCTCTTCGACACCACGGCCGGTGCGGCGCAGGATCACCCGCAACCGGGCCACCACCTCTTCGAGGCTGAACGGCTTGGTGACGTAGTCGTCGCCGCCGAGCGTCAGGCCGGCCACCTTGTCCTGCAGGCTGTCGCGGGCGGTGAGGAAGAGGGCGGGCGCATCGATGCCGTCGGCGCGCATCCGGCGCAGCACACCGAACCCGTCCATGCCGGGCATCATGACGTCGAGGATCACCGCGTCGGGTTTGACCTCGCGGGCCTTGTCGAGTGCGGCGGGGCCATTGGAGGCGGAGTGCACCTCGAAGCCCTGGAACTTCAGGCTGACCGACAGCAGCTCGACGATGTTCGTCTCGTCGTCGACTACCAGGATCCGCGCTTCGGGGGTCGCCTCAGGAACTGCAGCCATGGCCATGCAGCCATGGTCCTCGCAGGCCTTAAATCCTCCCTGCCTGGTGGCTGTGAAGATACTGTGAGTCACGCGGCCATTTGCCAGACCTCCCGCACCAGGGCACATCAGATGTGACCGGCGCCATACACTTGGCCGATGGATCTGGGTAAAGCCCTGTCAGACCTGGCCGCGGCGCCGATCAAGATCGCCAGCGTCGGCCTCGAGATCGCCGGCGACACCGTCACCGCCGTTCAGCGCGGCCTCAACGGCGGCGGGCCGGCCATCGTCGCCCCGTCCATGAGCCGCATCTTCGGCTTCGACGACGCGCTGAGCCGGGCCGGCCGCCTCACCCGACTGATCGACGACGACGCTCCGCTCGGCCGGGCGCTCGCCCCGGGCGGCGTCCTCGACCGGTTGCTCCGCCCAGGCGGCCTGGTCGATCAGATCAGCCAGGACGGCGGCCTCCTCGACCGCCTGACCGCCGAGGGCGGCGCCGTGACACGGGCTTTGGCACCCGGCGGCGTCATCGACCGGCTGACGCTCGACGGCGGCCTGCTCGACCAGTTGACGTCCGACGACGGCGCGTTGTCCCGCGTGCTCGCCCCGGGCGGCTTCGCCGAACAGGTGCTCGCCCCCGACGGTGTCGTGGACCGGGTGCTCAGTGAGGACGGCATCGCCGCCCGCCTGATCGCCAAGGACGGACCGGCCGACCGCGTCCTCGCCGACGGCGGTGTGGTGGACCGGCTGCTGAGTTCGGGCGGCATCGTCGACCGGCTGCTCGAACCGGGTGGGCCGGCCGACCGCGTCCTCGCCGACGGCGGCGTCGTCGACCGCGTGTTGTCCACCGACGGCATCCTCGACAGGGTGCTCGCCCCGGGTGGGGTGGCCGACCGTGGGCTCGCCGAAGGCGGCGTCGTGGACCAGGTGCTCGCCGACGGCGGCATCGTGGACCGCGTCCTGCGGCCGGAGGGCATCGCCGATCGGTTGGTCGGCGAAGGTGGCATCGCCGATCGCCTGTTGGCCGACAACGGCGTCGTCGACCGCGTGCTGCGCGCCGACGGCATCGCCGACCGCCTCCTCGGCGACGGCGGGCCCGTCGACAAGATGCTCTCCGACGGCGGCCTCGTGGACCGCCTGCTCAGCGAGGGCGGTATCGCCGAACGGCTGCTCGACGAGGGCGGCGCGATCGACGTCCTCACCGCACCCGACGGTGCCCTGATGAAGTTGAACGACGTCGTCGACAACCTCAACCAGCTGGCCCCCGTACTCGCCGGGCTGGCTCCGACCGTCGACAAGCTGTACGACGCGGTGCTGGTGCTCAACGACGCGGTGAATCCGCTGAGCAACATCGCCGGGCGCATCCCACTGAGCCGCCAACGCGGCAAGCGCGCCGCCAAGGCCGCGGCCGCGCGGCAAGCCGTCGAACAGAATGGGCAGGACCAGCCGGGATCCAGCCAGTGACGCTGACGGGTTAGGATTCTGGGCGGTTCGGGCATGCTCGAACCGCATGCCTCCTTAGCTCAGTGGTAGAGCATCTGTCTTGTAAACAGAAGGTCGTCAGTTCAATCCTGACAGGGGGCTCAGATAGCCGTAGCCGCTTGTCGGTGGCCCGTCGTAGTGTCCGCGCATGAGGTCATGCCGTGGTTGTGGCACTCCACTCGTGAGGCGCAGTCAGAAGATCTACTGCAGTAACGCATGCCAGGCATTGGCCCGCAGCGACGCCAGCACGAAACGTTGGCTTGAAACGGGCGTCGGGCGAATCGACAGCCATCAAGGTCATTACATCCGGGATTATCTTCTCGGCGCTCAATCCGGCTGCTGCGCGATCTGCGGTGGAGACACAACCTGGCAGGACCTGCCGCTGGCGTTGGTCCTGGACCACATCGACGGCGACCCGACGAACAACCGTCGCGAGAACCTGCGGCTGATCTGCCCGAACTGCGACTCCCAGTTGCCGACGTACAAGAGCCGCAACCGCGGCAACGGCCGCCACTTCCGGCGCGAGCGGTACGCCAACGGCCAGTCGTACTAACGCAAAACGACGCGACCCTCGTACCTGCCTACTGCCGCGTGAAGCGACCTACCCAGGCCAGCACGAGGGTCATGATGAGCAGCATCGGCGCACCGATCTGCACCACCTCCAACTGGTGGGGGCTGACGACGGTGAGAGCTCCCAAGATCACCGCGACAACGACGACGACAAGGCGCACCGCCAGCAGTGGCCCGCTCTTCAGCGCCGAGGCCAAGGTCCGGCGCCCGACGGTGACAACGAGCTTTCCCAGCGCGGCGCCGAGACCGACAGTCGCCACAGCGATACCGATCCGTGGTCCCATACCCAGCGTGTTACCCGGAGCTGCTGTGACGAGCAGCAGCCACAGGAGGAACAACACTCCGGCAGTGCACCACCGCAGCCACCGGGCCATCGCGAGTGCGATGTTGCTGCGCGCCAAACCGCCGAGGGCCGGGTCCAGCGTGCCGGCGCCGAGGAAACCCCGCAGCGCACCCAACAGCCGGCCCCGCGACATCCGGTTGACCGCCAGGTTGTGTGTCGCTACCGCGTGATCGGGTTGCAGCTGCAGCGCGGCAGTGTATTCCGCATCGGACTCGGCGGTTCGCGACATCTTCCGAAAGATGTTCCCTCGTAGGACAAACAGCGAAGGATCTGAGGGTTCCAGCCGGATCGCCTCGGTGGCCTCGGCCAGTGCGGCATCCAGCCAGCCTTCGTCCGACAGGATCTGGGCGTACACCAGGTGGGTCCGGTACCCGTTCGGATCGACGCAGACGGCCCGCCATGCCATCCACTTCGCCTCGTTGAGTCGGCCCTGCCCTCGAAGTGCCAACGCGTACAAGCGAAGCGCGTGCTCGTCATCAGGGGTTGATTTCAGTGCCGCATAGAGCCGGCGCTCGGCACCGATGTAGTCGCCGAGCCCGACGGCGGCCTGGGCATCGAGGGTCAACAGCACCGGGTCATCCGGCGCCGTCGAAAGCGCGGCGGCCAGCACCTCGCGGGCGCGCTGATGGTTGTCGACGTCGAGGTACAGCCGCGCCCGCTGCAGCGCGGCCTCGACACTTTCGGCGGTCACCGAATCTTGTTGCGACGCAGGTACTTCGCCAGCTCGTCGTAGGTACCGTCCCGATTGCCGAATTCGACGACATTGCGGGCCGTATCGAACCAGGGACCGGTAGACGGGCGGACCTGTCGCAGCGCCGCCTCCACATCGGACATCCGCACCGGCCGCACCTGGCCGGTGTGCAGCGAGTCCGCCATCGCCAATTGCGTTGCGGTGTCACAGACATGAGCCAGATCCGCGCCGGAGAATCCTGCCGTCCGGGCCGCCAATGCGGACAGGTCGATTCCCTCGATCGGGCGATCCTGCAGATGCAGCCGCCCGATGCTGGCCCGGGCCTCGGTGTCAGGCAGACCGACGAAGACCATCCGGTCGAAACGTCCCGGTCGGCGCAGCGCCGCATCGACATCCCACGGCGCGTTGGTGGCGCCCAGGATGTACACACCGTCGTTGCTGGCCGATGCCGAATCCAGTTCCTCCAGAAGCGTGTTGACGATGGTCCGGATGCCGGACGTACCGCTCAACGCGGACCGGCGGTGGCCCAGTGCGTCGACCTCGTCGAAGAACAGCACACAGGGCGCGTTGCGCCGCGCAGTGTCGAAGACCGAGCGGATGCTGCGCTCGCTCTCACCGAACCATCGGTGCAACACGTCCGCGATGCCGACCTGATAGAAGTTCGCGCCCAACTCGCCCGACACCGCCTTGGCGATGAACGACTTCCCGCACCCGGGCGGTCCGTAGAGCAGCAGACCGCCGCGCGCCGACATCTTGTAGGCCTTCATCAACTCGGGGTTGCGCAGCGGCCCGAGCAGCGAGAGCTCGAGTTGTTTCTTGACAGCGTCCATGCCACCGACGTCGGCGAGCCGGACTTCGCTGCGGGTAACCGCCTCGAAGTCGTCCTCACCCACTGCCTGAGCGGGTTCGTCGACGAACGCCGGCTTGATGATGTCGGATACCTGGTCCTCCGCCGCTTCCCAGTCGAACGATGGCTTTGGTTGCGGTGCAACAGATTCCGGCGGTGGTGCCGGGGCAGCAAGCGCCGCGGTGCATTGCTGCAACAAGCCCTGCGCCGTGGTGTCGGTCGGGTCGGCGGCCAGCACCGCACCGCAGTGCGTCAACGCCTCGGCGTGCCGGCCCCGTTCCGCCAGCAGTCCTGCCAGGTGCAGGCGCAGAGCCAGTGCGTCCGGACTCTGCTCGACCGCTTGCAACAACTGCGCGATCACCGGATCGTCGGTCACCTTCATCCCCCTCGCCCCACGCTGACCTCAATCCTAGGTCGGCGGTTCCTGCACATGCCCGGTGATGCGGCGGGCATCACTTCAGCCGGTGACCGGCGAGGACCGCCAACCAATGCTCGCCGGCGATCGCGAGGGCGACCGTGACCAACAACGCCACCACCACCGGCCACCAGCGGGCCGACCGCCGCCACCATCGGCCGCCCGGCCGAAAGTCCCTCACGCCGACTCCCCTCTGAACGCGTTCGCAAGGTGTAGTCGGCGGACCGACGGCCAACCGAACGTCGCCCGGCCGTGATCTGGCACACGGCACCGCGCAAATGCTGGCGGTTCACACCTGGGACCTACGATTCTGTTGTGACACTGCGTGATCGCGTCGCCTCCGCGCGGCGGCGAATTCTCGGTGACCGGCCGTCCACCGCCGACACCGCGGGACTGCCCGTCATCGCACCGGCACAGCCCGTCGACCTGAGCGACGAGCGCGCCGTCACCGAAGTGGTCGAGCTGGCGATGAACGTCGGCGAGGTGCTGCTGGACTCCGGTACCGGTGCCATCGACACCAGTAAGCAGATCGCGTTCGTCGCCGCCACCTACGGGCTGCCGGACTGCGCCGTCGACGTCACCTACAACGCCATCCACGTCTCGGCCCGCCGCGGTCCGGGACTGCCGCCGACCAACTACATGCGCACGGTGAAGTACCGCTCGCTGGACTACACCCGGCTCGAGCAGGTGGACACGCTGCTGCGGCAGATCGGCCGCGGACACCTCGGCCTCAAGCCCGCCCGCGCGGCCTTGGACCACATTGTCGCCGCCGACCATCCGTATTCACGCAAGGTCGCGCTGTCGGGTTGGGCGCTGATGGCAGCCGCGGTGACGCTCATGCTCGGCGGCAGCCCGACGCTCGCCGTCGTCTCGTTCGTCACCACCGCCGCGATCTACGGAACCAACGTCTCTCTCGGCAAGCTCGGGCTGCCCTACTTCTTCCAGCAGGTCATGGGCGGTTTCATGGCGACGGTCCCGGCCGCGTTCATCTACAAGCTGGCCATCGAGCACAGCGCCGTCGTCGCGCCGTACCGCATCATCGTGTCCGGCATCATCGTGCTCATGGCCGGGCTGTCGCTCGTCGGTTCGGTGCAGGACGCCATCACGGGTGCGCCCGTCACAGCGGCCGGCCGGTTCATCGAGGTGATGGTCTACACCGCAGGCCTGGTCGGCGGCGTGGGCATCGCGCTGCGACTGACCAGCACCCTCGGCGCGAGCCTGCCGCCGATGCAGCAGGAGGTGCTCCCCTATGCGCCGCTGCCGATCATGGTGCTCACCGGCGGCCTGGCGTCAGCGGCCTTCGCGCTCGCCAGCTACGCGTCGCTGAAGGCGCTCACCACCTCGTTCGCGTCGGGCGCGGTCGGCGCGGGTCTGGTCGGGTCGATCCTGAACGCGGGGCTCGGCCCGATCGTGGCCTCCGCGGTCGCCGCCACCGTCGTCGGCCTGGCCGGCGGCCTGCTGGCGCGGCGCGCCGTCGTCCCGCCGATCATCGTCGCCGTCGCCGGCATCACTCCGCTGGTGCCCGGTCTCGCCGTCTACCGCGGGCTGTCCGAGATCATGGCCGGCCAGACCCTGGCGGCCATCTCCAATCTGTTCACCGCCGTCATGGTCGGTTGCACGCTGGCCGCCGGGGTGACCCTCGGCGAATGGGTGGCGCGCACCATGCGGCGTCCGCGTCTTCCCCGCCGACTGCTCGGCTCGCGCGTAGCGTAGGGCGCCATGTCCGAGACCGGAATCTGGATTGCCTGGGGACTGCCCACCCCGGGACGGGAACTGCAGGCCCTCGCGGCGCTGCGCGACGCCCGCGGCTACCTGCAGGCCCTCGTCGACGACGGCCGGATCGAAGGCTTCGACGTCACGGTGCTGCGTCCGCAGACTACCGAGCTGGGCGGGTTCATCCACATCAAGGGCACCCGCGTCCAGATCGACATCCTGCGCCGCACTGGGGATTTCGAGCGCTGGGCCACCGGAATCCAGCTGATCGCCGACCGGGTGGCCTTCGTCGACAGCTGGGTCGATCGCGGCATCGACCACGCCATCGAGTTGTACGAAGACGCACTCCGCGAGGCCGGGCTGCTTCGCTGACGGTGTCGAAACCGAAACAACCGTCCAAAAGTCTCCCGCGGTTCGGGCCGATGTTGTTCCATTAGTTAATTAGCTGGAACAGCAGGGAGACACGATGAGCGCCGCACGCTACGTCGGCCGGGTCGGAAGGCTCGCCGTCGCACTCGGCATCGGAACCGCGATCGCATCGGGCCAGGGCGTCGCATGGGCCGACCAGACTGAATCAGGAACGCCCGCCGGCCCGGCGGCCACGTCCACGACAGGCGAGAACGCCGGCGCGTCCGGCACTTCGGGCAGCCCCACCAAGCCGCGTCGCGACAAGCCCCGGCCCAAGAAGGGCGACGACAAGGCAGAGACACCGGCCGCGGGCAGCACCGGCGACAGCTCGTCCGCCCCCAAGGCCGATCCCAAAGCTGACCCTGAGACCGAGACCACGCCTGACCCCAAGACCGACAAACCCACCAAGGCACCGGCCAAGGGCCGTGAGCGCACGAACAAGCCGAAGAACGACAACCCGAGCGACACCGCGACGGTCCCGAAAACCCCGAAACGTCCACAGCTGACTCCGGACAAGCCCGCCGCCAAGCCGCTGGCCGCCCAGCAGACCGCGGCGCCCAAGCCGGTCAGCGTGGCGGCCGTCGCACCCACGGTCATGAAGGTCACCACCAGTGCGGTCACGGCGTCGCCGAGCCCGGTGTCGGCGACGACGAACCTGCTCACCCCCAACGTCACCGCACCCACGGTCAAGCCGACCAACCCGGTGGCCGCCGTGATGAAAGCCGTGTCCGGCGCGCTGAATTGGGCGTTCAATCCGTTCGGCAGCCCGGCCCAGCCGACGCTGGCGTGGACCGTGCTGGCGTTCGCGCGCAAAGAGATCGACAACCTCCTGACAGCGATCAAGCCGCAGAACGTCGTCAGCGCACTCACCACCACCGGCCAGGTGCTGAGCAATCCCATGGCCGCGCTCACCACGGTCATGAACCCGCGGCCGGCCTGGCCCACACCGGGTCAACAGCTCAGTCCCTCGACGAGTTTCGTCGACTGGGTGACGGGCAACTTCGCGCCCAACGACACCTACAACCGGTTCGGCGTCTGGGGCACCGACGTCGGCACCGCGTGGGACAACGGCATCGCCGACGATCCCAGCACCCCGATCAACGAGCACCAGGTGCTGATGGCGTTCGGCGACACCTTCAGCGGCCCCAACATGACCGGGAACTGGCTCAACAACATCCTGTTCCGCTCGTCGGATGCCAACCTCGCCGACGGCATCTCGATCCCGGCCGGTCAGTGGTTCAACGGCAACATGTTCGGCGGTACGCCGCTGTCGTCGCCGACGACAGCACGCCAGATCATCCTGCCCGCCAAACTCCCGGCGGGTCTACCGTCCGGGGTGACGCTGATCCCGACCTCCGGCATCTCGGTGCCGACACCGGGCACCCAGTTCGGCGCCACCCAGTACCTGAGCTTCATGTCGGTCAAGCAGTGGGGCGCGCCCGGGCAGTGGACGACGAATTACTCGGCCATGGCCTACTCGACCGACAACGGCGAGAACTGGACCATCGCACCGCAGAGCGTCCGCCAGAACTGGGGCGGCAACGCCAATTTCCAACAGGCGGCCCTGGTTCGTCCGGGGGACGGCTACGTCTACTCGTATGGCACCCCGAACGGCCGCGGCGGAGCGGCCTACATCTCGCGAGTGGCCGAAGCCGACATCCTCGACGTGTCGAAGTACGAGTACTACAACAAGGGCAGCGCAGGCGGCTGGTTCGGCATCGGTGCGATCAAACAGGGCTGGTACAAGGACCCGTCGAAGGCCGGCGTGGTGTTCGGCAGGGACACCGGCGCGTGTGGCATCGGCAAGCCGGGCAACCAGGTCAGCGAGATGTCGGTGCAGTACAACCCGACGCTCGGCAAGTACGTGACGCTCTACGCCGACCAGTTCAACAACGTCGTGCTGCGCACCGCCGACGCCCCACAGGGCACGTGGTCGGCGGCCACCGTGCTGATACCGCAACAGAACGGCGGCATCTACGCGCCCATGATGCAACCCTGGTCGCCGTCGACCCTGGGCACGGGTACCGACTTGTACTGGAACCTGTCACTGTGGAGTGAGTACAACGTCATGCTGATGAAGACCGATCTGACGAAGCTGTAGCCATGATTCGCACGACCGTCGCGATGGCCGCAGTCGCCCTGGCGACCGCGGTCGCGCCCCTCTGCGCGGCTGATCCCGTTGCGCCACAACAGGATCAGCCGTGTCCGCCGACGGCGGACGAAGCCACCACCATGCCGACGACGCCGGCGCCCAGGTCGGGCGCCAACACCCCGCTGCAGTGCCACGAAGGGCGCTGGCAGCCCGTCGCACTACCCGCGGAACCCAGCGACCGTTGGTGGAGCACCGGCCCCGTCATCGCCCTGCACGGTCAGGGCATGCGTAATCCAAACCTGATGTCCGGCAAGTGGAGTGGCACGCCGCTCGGTCCTGGGAACCGATGCCATGTCGAGCAGCGCGCGGTGATCAGCGCCGGTGTGGTCAGCGCGCCCGTGGCGACCGACGGCGGACCGGACCAAACGCTGCACTTCGACGTGGCGCCCACCGCGTCCTCGGTCGAGTTCTCCGGCTATTGCCTCTGGACGCGGCTCGGCTGAGTCGTCAGCGCCGGCCGTTCCGGTAGGCCGTGGGCGTCGTGCCGAACCACCGCTTGCACGACCGCGTGAGCACGCTCTGTTCGGCATAGCCGAGATTCCGGCAGAGCTGGTCGAGGGTCAGCTCGGTATCGAGCAGTAACCGCTGCGCGGTCTCGCGGCGGATCTGATCGACCAGGTCACCGAACGTCGCGCCCTCGGCCGACAGGCGTCGCTGCAGCGTCTTCGGGTGCAGGCCGACATGCCGGGCGATGTCCTGCAGCCCCACGGCTCCACCCGGCAGCAACTGACGGACCAGGGTGCGGACCAATTGCGTTGTGGCAGGCTCAGATTCACCGATGGTGTTCATGAGGTAGTCCATGGCCGTCTGATGCGCGATGCGGTCGGTGGGCAACGGCCGCTCCAGGTCGGCGGCGCGCAGCGTGAAGCCGGCGACCGGTTCACCGAACGACGGCGGGCAGCCGAAGTAGGACTGGTACTCGCCGGCCGGGGTGCGCGCCGAATGCGGCAGGTGCACCGCGAGCGGGCGGTAGTCCGGACCCAGGAAAAGTCGCAGCACCTGCAGCGTGACACCGAGCGACAACTCGATGGCCTGCGCCTGCGGCGGTGCCGGGTCCAGGAGGTACTCGAACTCGAAGCGGCGCAGGTCGGTTCCGGCGGGGACGGTGATCCGGGCACTGATCGCGGGGCTGTAGGCGGCCATGAACTTGTCGAAGATGACGAACGCATCGGCGACCGTTTCGGCGTTGCGGGCCGCCAGCCCGACGGGTCCGAGGATGTCGATGTTCTGGCGCAATGCAAGTCGACGTCCGAAATCGGGAGTGCGCAGTGCGACCGCCGCGGCCTCGAGCGCCAGGGCGCCGCTGGGCAGGGAGATGAACCGATCGTGACGGCCGATGTCCGCGCTCGCGATATGCGCCGCGGCCAGCAGCGCGTCACCGTCGCCGCCGAGTTCAGCAACCAACTCGGGAAAGCACGTGAGCGCCGTACCCCGGATCATCGCCATGTCTCTAACTGTCAAAAATTTGTCGCGAAATGTCAAGACACAAACCGGTATGGTGCAGCACAGTCGAATCCCACGATCAGCCGGTGCAGCGTCGCGCCGCAGGTACAGGCAATGTGTCCTGCACAACAACGAAATAGGAGCACTTCCCGTATGCTGCACAGACATCGCCGGTGGACCCGGACGCTGGCTGCCCTGACCATCACAGCGCTGGCGGCCACAGCCGCCGGCTGTGCCACATCCAGCAAACCGTCGAAGCTGTCCGCCGACGAGGCCAAGGCCATCGCGGTCGACGCGTACGTCTACGGCTACGCCCTCAACACCGTCGAGATGACGCGGCGGGTCATGACGAACGTCGCCCAGGTGCAGGCGCCCCGGGCCCCGATGGGCCAGTTGATGCGTATGCGGGAGTACCCGAACGCCGCGTTCCGCGACGTCACGGCGCCCAACGCCGACACGCTCTACACAAATGGGTTCATCGACGTCAAAGACGAGCCGTGGATCCTGACGCTGCCCGACGCCCACGACCGGTACTACCTTTTCCCGATGCTGTCGGGCTGGACAGATGTGTTCCAGGTTCCCGGCAAACGCACGACGGGCACCGGCCCGCAGACCTACGCCATCACCGGCCCGAACTGGAAGGGCACGCTGCCCGCGGGCGTGACGGAGTACAAGTCTCCGACGTCGACGGTGTGGCTGATGGGCCGCATCTACTGCGATGGCACGCCTGCGGACTATGCCGCCGTGCACGCGATGCAGGACCAGATTTCGCTGGTGCCGCTGAGTTCATACGGAAAGCCCTACACGCCGCCGGCCGGGAAGGTCGATCCCAGCATCGACATGAAGACCCCGGTCCGTGACCAGGTCGAAAACCTCAGTACCGAAGCCTATTTCGACATGCTTGCCGCCCTGCTGAAGGACAACCCGCCCGCCGCGGCCGACAAGCCGATCATCGAGAAGATGGCCCGCATCGGCATCGTGCCCGGCGAGAAATTCGACATCACCAAGCTCGATGCCGATGTGGCTGCCGCGCTGAAGTCCGTACCCAAGGACGGCGTCGCGAAGATCATGGGCCACTACGGCACTCTCAACACCGTCAACGGGTGGCAATTCACCACCAAGACAGGCGAATACGGCACCGATTACCTGCAGCGCGCCTTGATCACCGCCATCGGGCTGGGCGCGAACCGGCCCCAGGACGCGGTCTACCCGACATCGAAAACCGATGCCGCGGGCCAGCCGTACAATGGCGCCAACAAGTACGTGATGCACTTCGCCAAGGACCAGCTGCCTCCCGCCGAGGGCTTCTGGTCACTGACGATGTACGACGAGGGCTACTTCTTCGTCGCCAATCCGCTCAACCGCTTCACGCTCAGCCAGCGCGACAACCTGGCCCGCAACCCCGACGGATCCGTGGATCTGTATCTGCAGCACGACAATCCGGGACCGGAGAAGCAGGCCAACTGGTTGCCCGCACCCGCCGGCGCCTTCAACCTCATGCTGCGCCTGTACTGGCCGAAGCAGAACCCGCCGTCGATCATCGATGGCACCTGGCAGCCACCGGCCGTGACAAAACTCCCGTAAGCCACGAAACGTACTCGACGCGAGCCGATTTCGCTTTGATCAACCCAAGGAGCACCATGACACCACGCATCACCGCACTGGTTTCCGTCCCACTGATGGGCGTGGCCCTGGCCGTGGCGCCGTTGACGGTGGCCCCCACCGCCGCCGCGGATGTCTGCGCCAGCGCGGGCGGCCGGCACTTCTCCGCCGGCGGCTGCACCAACATCGCGGGCGACGTCGCCGTCGGCACTGCCATTGCGGCGGCGCACGTCCCGTATGTCGCGGGTGAAGTGCCCTGCTACACAGACGAAGGCGTGCCGTACTACACGCCGCCCGGCGCCCCCTGCTGATACTCGGCTGTTGCCCTCGATGGCGCTGTCCCGAACTGTCAAGAATCAGTCTCTAGATGTCAAGACTTCGGGCAGCGCCGTCCTGCACAGTGGGATGAGCGGACCGAACCCGGCCCGCGACCAACCATGGGCCACACCCGGATTGGAGCACGGCCGTCATGTCAGCAGCCGATGTCCTGCCGTGGTGCGGCACGTTGTCCATCGCCATGGCTGCACTGGTGATCCTGGCCGGCCCCACGGCTCGCCGGGCCTATCGCGCCGAAGGTGCGACCGCACCCCGCCGCTGCCCACTGCAGCAACTCATGCGGACGAGCACCACCGACGCCATGTACGTCGACCGGTTCCTCGACGTGAACGCCGAGCCCTGGGTGCTGACACTGCCGGACGCCGCCGATCGTAGATACCTGTTCCAGGTGCTCTCCGGCCGGGCCGACGTGTTCGATGACGCCGACGAGCACGTCGCCTGGACGACGCCGCAGACCTATGCCATCACCGGGCCGAACTGGAACGGCGAACTGCCTGCCGGTGTCACCGAACACCGCTCGCTCGCCCCGATCATCTGGCTGCTGGGCCGCATCGAGTGCACGGGCACGGCCGAGGACCGCGCCGCCGCACAGGAGCTGCTGGACCGGATTTCGCTGGTTCCGTTGAGTGCCTACGTCACTCAGTTCGTGTCCGACTAGGGCGCCATCTCGTACCGACCTGCCAGGTCCCGCACCGTACGGACCATGCGCTCCAGGCGTTCCGGGTCGCCCACCGGTTCCACGATCAGATCCAGCGCGAGCTTCTTCTGCGCCGCGGTGGCGGTCGGCTTGCAATGCAGCGTGGTGGCGTGCCGGGAGAAGTCGGTGACCAGAACCTCGAAAAGCTGGTCCAGCACGTCGTCGTCGGTGTGGTCGATGATGGCCTGCTCGAGGATCAGCTGCGCGTAGGGCAGCAGCGTGAACAGCTCACCGATCGCGAACAGGAAATCGACGTCGTTCTGCTGCTGGGCGGTCGGTGTGGCCGCAGCCAGCAGGGTCTGGAACCCGTTGGCCTGCTTGAGGAACACCGTGACGTTGGGGATGTGCTCGAACTGCCCGAAGATGAATCGCCAGTCCGCAAACGCCACCCGCCCGAGGCCACGGCTGGGACCCTGACGGAACAGGAAGTCGTCGTTGGTGAAGTCCCGACGGCGGCGCACCACCGGCAGGCGGTCGGACCGCAATGCCGCCGGCGCCACCGGAATTCGCGCCACGCGCGGGATGAGTGCCGAGCCGGCCGCACGTAGGCCGGTGGCCAGTGCCCGCGTAGCCGCGTTGGGCGAGTACTCGACGGGAAGCTGCTGCAGCGCCAGCAGTCCGGCGTCGGCGGGACGGAACATGAAGTTCTGCATGAACTTCAGCGACAGCGCCATGTTGACGTGCACAGTGCCTTCCAGGCGCGGCAGACCGGTCGAACCCAGCAGCGCCATCCCGAAGAACATGTCGTTCTCGTAGCCGCGCGCGGCGATCGTGTCCGACAGCAGCGTGATGATCTTCTCGCCCTCACGAGTGACGGTCATCTTCTCGATGGCGTTGAACAGCAGGTAGCGCCGATCAGTCGAGGACGCTGACCGCATGTAGTCGATGGCGCGCTCGCTGTAGAGCTTCATGCCGACCAGCCGGGCGTAGGCCTCGGTGAGCATGCGGCGGATCTGCGGGAACTCGGTGACGTGCTTTCCGAACAGGATTCGATTCTCGGCGTGCGTGACGGCCTCGTACATGGCGTGCTCACACGTGCCGATGGAACCGAAGCCGAGGTTGAACTTACCGATGTTGACGGTGTTGATCGCGGCATGGAAAGCGCCCTTGCCGGCGTGCAGGATGTCCTCGGCGTCGACCGGGTAATCCTCGAGATCGAAAGCAGCGACGTACATCTGGCCGTTGACGACGTTCTTGCGCAGCTTGTAGTCAGCATGCTGACTGTCGGCGGCGAAGAAGAGATACCCCTCGAAATCCTCGTCGGGCTTGCCGCCGTCGAGCGCGGTCGAGCTGTCCAGGATCGGCTTGTCGGCCCGGCGGCCGAATACCGACACCATGCGGGCCAGGTTGCCGTTGCCGATGTAGTACTTGCCGCCGTTCGCCCGGTAGCCGTCGTCGACCGGCGTCAGCACCATGTCCGTCGAGTACACGTCCGCGCCGTGCTCCTTCTCCGATAGGCCGAACGCGAAGATCTCGCCGGCCTCGAGCAGCTGGGCGGCGCGCTTGCGGGCCGCGGTGTTGGATGACTGCCAGATGGGGCCGAGTCCCAGGATCGTGACCTGCCAGACGTACCAGTACTGCATGCCGTAGAAGCCCAGGATCTCACTGAACATCGCGTTGCGAGCGGTGTCCCAGCGCTTGTCGGGGTCACCGTCGGCTTCCGATGCCGGCGTCAGGAACGTCGCGAAAACCCTTTCCTTCTTGAGGAATTCGATGAACTCCGCGTACCAGACGCGGTCGCGGTCCTGCTGCGTCAGCCAGGCCTTGCCGTGGCTCTCGAAGAACTCGATGGTGGCGATGAAGATCTGCTGGGTCCGCTCGTCGAAGTCGGCGAAGTCCGGCTTGTGCGGGTTGAGCATGGTCATGGCGAGCAATCCTACAAGGATGAAGAAAAATTATTCAAACAAGAATAATCCTGCTACATTCAGTTCATGGCCACCGACGCCGCAACGAAGCCCCGCGAGCGGGCCGCCCACCTGGGCCCGGAGCGCCGCCGTCCGCAGATCCTCGATGCCGCACTACAGATCGCTGCGGAATTCGGCACCGCGGCGGTGACCATCGGTGCCGTTGCCACCCACCTCGGCGTCACCCGGCCGGTTGTCTATTCGTGCTTCAAGGACCGCGTGGAACTCCTTGCCGCCCTGCTGGATCGCGAAGGCGAGTCGTTGCGCGAAACCCTGCTGGCGGCGCTGCACACCGGCCGCGGCGACGACCCGGAGGCGGCGTTCATCGACGGCTATCGCGCGCTGCTGCACGCCGTCGAGGACCAGCCGGATACCTGGCGTTTCGTCTACCTGGCGCACGCCGACCCGGCGGTCGCCGACATGGTCGCGGAGACCCGCCGCGCACTCGCGAGCAGCTCGTCGCGCTGGATCGCACCGGCACTGACGATGTGGTGGCAGACCACCGACCTCAATCGCAAGATGCCGGTTCTGACCGAACTGTTCGTGTCGTCCAGCGAGGCGGCGGTCCGGTCCCTGCTCGACCCCGAGAACGACTGGGACGCAGACAATCTCGGTGAGTTTTACGGACGACTCATGTGCCGCGCGTTCGCCGCGGCCTGACGATCAAGGAGTAAGTCGTGCCCCAGCCAGTGCAACCCCTCGCCGACTACGGCTTCTTCGGCCCCGGCACCGTCACCTGGAAGGTGTGGGGACACACCACGACTCCAGTCACCGGCCTCCAGCGGGCCGTTGTGGTCGAGGAACTCGACCCGTCGCTGATCGCAGCCGTCGACGCCACACAGGCCAACTACGACCGGCCGCGCACCCGCTATGACCGCACCGTCCGGTATTTCGCAACTGTCGCGTTCGGCGACAGCGAGTCCGTGGTCAAGGCCGCCGACGTGCTGGTGAAGGTGCACTCGAAAGCGATTGGCACAGAGCCGGTCAGCGGCAACAAGTACGACGCCAACAACCCGCACTCACAGCTGTGGATCCTGCTGACCGGATGGCATTCGGTACTGACCGCCTACGAGATGTACGGCGGCGGCAAGCTCACCCCCGAGGAAGAGAAGCAGTACTGGGAAGAGTGCGCCATCGCGGCCGAATTCCAGACCTGCGACCCGGCCGACGTACCCCGTACCAGCGCCGGTGTTCGCGCGTACTTCGACGAGATGCGCCCACATCTGGCGGTCAGTGAAGCGGCCCGCGCCATGATGGACCACCTGCTCAATGCCAAAGTCGTGCTGCCTCCGGCGCCGTGGGTACTGAAGCCGGTCGTCGAGCTCATCAACCTCGTCCTGCGCGCGGGCACGATTGCCACCATGCCGCGTTGGATGCGCAAGCTCAGCGGTTTCGACCAGCCCCGCGTCGTCGACATCGCCGTGCGCCCGGTACTCAAGGTGGCCTATGGCATCGTCGATCGCAGCCCACGGCTGAAACTCGCCGTGGCGGAGCTGATCGCGCCGTCGGTGACCCAGGTGGCCGCGCCGTACATCCTCGGCGTCCCGGCGATCACCGATGCCGTGTTCACTCCAGAAGAGGCGCGCCGCCGCTACGGATTCGTCAAACCCGCTGACGCACACCACGATCTGCGGGCCAAGCAACAGCAACGGGTGTTCGGCGAAGGCCAGGCTCCCAGCGACGAGGGCTTGATCGAGTCGCAGGCGTACCTCGGGAGTCTCGCCTAGCGCGGCAGCAGTTCGGCGACCAGGTCCCGGACCCGCTCGGCAATGGCATCGCGGATGGGCCGGACGGCCTCGATGGGTTGCCCCGCCGGGTCATCGAGTTTCCAGTCCCGGTAGGACACCCCCGGAAAGTACGGGCAGGTGTCGCCGCAGCCCATGGTGATCACCACGTCGCTCGCTTCCACCGTGTCAGCCGTCAGCACCTTGGGCGCTTCGGCCGTGATGTCGATGCCGAGTTCAGCCATGGCCGCGACCGCGACCGGGTTGATCGCATCGGCGGGAGCCGTTCCCGCAGAACGTACTTCGATCTGCCCGTCGGACAGCTCAGTCAACAGCGCGGCCGCCATCTGCGACCGGCCGGCGTTGTGGACGCAGACGAACAGCACGCTGGGTTTGGGGCTCATGCGGGCACACTCCTCAGCCGCGGCCGCAGCGCCAGCGACAGATACACCAGCGCTACCAGAACCGGCACTTCGATCAGCGGCCCGACGACGCCGGCCAGGGCCTGCCCAGAGGTCGCGCCCCACGTCGCGATGGCGACGGCGATGGCCAGTTCGAAGTTGTTGCCCGCCGCGGTGAACGCCAGCGTCGTGGTGCGTTCGTAGCCGAGTCCGAGGGCGGCTCCCAGCACGTAACCACCGACCCACATGATCGCGAAGTAGACCAGCAGCGGGAGCGCGATACGGGCGACGTCCCATGGGCGAGTGGTGATCTGATGCCCTTGCAGCGCAAAGAGGATCACGATGGTGAACAGCAACCCGTACAGTGCCCACGGCCCGATCCTGGGCAGGAACGTCGACTCGTACCAGGCGCGGCCCTTGGCCTTTTCGCCGAGCCGGCGCGACAGGTAGCCGGCTGCCAGCGGGATGCCGAGGAAGATCAGCACCGACTTCGCGATCTGCCACGGGGACGTCGCAATCGCGGTCTGCGGCAGGTGCAGCCAGCCCGGCAGCACCGACAGGTAGAACCAGCCGAGCACCGCGAACATCAGTACCTGGAACACCGAATTGAGCGCCACCAGAACAGCTGCAGCCTCCCGGTCGCCGCACGCCAGGTCGTTCCAGATGATCACCATGGCGATGCAGCGAGCCAGGCCGACAACGATGAGTCCGGTCCGATACTCGGGCAGGTCCGCGAGGAACAGCCAGGCCAGCGCGAACATCAGCGCCGGCCCGAGCACCCAGTTCAACACCAGTGAGGACAGCAGCAGCTTGCGGTCGGACGTGACGGTGTCGAGCCGGTCGTACCGGACCTTGGCCAGCACCGGGTACATCATGATCAGCAGGCCCAGCGCGATCGGCAACGAAATGCCTTCCACCTGAACCTTTTCCAGCACGACGTCCAGTCCGGGGACCCAGCGGCCGAGCAAGAGCCCGGCCGCCATCGCCAACCCGATCCAGACCGGCAGATACCGGTCGAGCGTCGAGAGTCGAGCTGTCGCCGGAGCGGCGTCAGCGGTCTGCGTCATGCCTGCGCCCCGCAGCACACCGCATCGTCCGATCCACTCGGGGCCGCGCCGAAGGTGTCACTGTCGGCCAGCACGGTGTAGACCTCCCAGCGTTCCCCGCCGGGGGCGGTCACCCAGACCTTGTCCTGCGTGGCAAAGCAACAGGTGGTGCCGATCTCCTCTTCGGTGAACATCCCTGCGTCGGTGAGGCGGGCGATCTCCGCGTGCACGGCGTCGCTGGATTCGACCTCCACGCCCAGGTGGTTGACCGACCCGCCGTGTCCCGGGTTCTCGAGCAGCACCAGTTTGAGCGGCGGATTCGCGATCGCAAAGTTGGCGTAGCCGGGCTTCACCTTGGCCGGCTCGGCGCCGAAGAGGTTGCGGTAGAAGGCGATCGACTCGTCGAGGTTGTCGACGTTCAGAGCCAGCTGGACACGAGACATTGCAGACCTCCTGGGGTATGTGACGTATGTCGAATCTGCGCGCAAGACTGTTCTACGCACCTTTTCGATATATGTCAACAAGCTGGGGTATCATCGGCGGCATGCCCAAGGCACTGCCCGTGATCGACATGTCGGCGCCGTTGTGCTGCGCCCCGGTAGCCGCGAGCCCGACGGATGACGCCGCGGCCCTCGACCTGGCCATGCGGCTCAAGGCACTCGCCGACCCCGCGCGTGTGAAACTGATGTCGCTGCTGTTCACGTGTGACGAGCCCTGTACCACCGGCTCCCTCGCCGCCGCCGTGGGCCTGGCCGAATCGACGGTCAGTCACCACCTCGGCCAGCTACGCGCCGCCGGGTTCGTCATATCCGAACGTCAGGGCATGAACGTGCACCACACCCCGCGGCGCGACGCACTCGCCGCGCTGTGCCGGGTGCTCGACCCGAATTGCTGCTGACAGCCCTCGCAGGCCCTGCGGGCTTCCGACCGGGCAGATCAGCCCGGCAAGGGCAGGCCGAATGCGGTGGCGAGGACGCCGGCCCCGGCGGCCAGCAGCAAGGTGATCACGACGTTGACCCGGCTGAACACCGCGACCACCGCCACCGCCAGCACGACGTACTGCCAGGTCTGGCTGATCGACATGGCCAGTGGCACCGCCGAGCCGAGGATGGCACCGACAGCGGCCGGACCCGCGCCGTCCAGGAAGGCCCGCACGTATCCATTGCTGCGAATCCGGTCGAAGTGCCTGGCGCCCAACAGGATGAACAGGAACGACGGGCTGAAGGCCACCACCGAGGCCAGCACCCCGCCGAGCAGTCCCGCGGCGGCATAGCCGACGACGGCGACGGTCTGCACCACCGGTCCCGGCGTGATCTGGCCCAGCGCAACGGCATTGAGGAACTGAGCCCCGGTCATCCAGTGGTAGTGGTCAACGGCATCGGCCTGCATGAGCGGAATGATGACGAAGCCGCCGCCGTACGACAGCGCGCCGACCTTCAACGCCACCCAGCACAGCGAACCCAGCGTGCCCAGTGTCAGGGAGTGCAGCGCCAAGACCGGCATGCTGCGAGCACCGGACCGGGGCAGCGTCGTCGTCCGCACCAATTCGATTGCGCCACAGGCCAACAACACCACTACCAGCCACGGGCCCAGCAGCGCCGCCGCGGCCGCGCCGCATGTGACATACACCAGCCACCGGATGGAGCTGGTGCGCCGCTGCCAGCTCGCGGGGATCAATGCGGCCCCGGCATGGACGGCGACGGCGGCCACCGCCGCGCCCGCGCCGGCCCCGGCGGCCAGCACCCACCGTGGTGGGGAACCGGCCAGGAACAACGCCGCCAGGCCGAGGATGACGATGAGCCCCGGAATGATGAATGCGGCGCCACCGACCAGCGCACCCAGGCGGCCACGGACGCGCCAGGCGCAGTAGATCGACAGCTGCGTCGACGCCGGCCCCGGTAACAGGTTGCAGGTGGCGATCGCGTCTTCGAACTCGGTGGCACCGATCCAGCGGCGCCGCTCCACGCACAGGCTGCGCAACAGCTTGATGTGCGTGGGCGGCCCACCGAAACCGATGCATCCGATGGTGCCCCACTCACGCAGTACGGTGCCCAGGGACACTCGGGGCGATGCATCCTCTGCCGGGGTGGTCACGACCAATCATCCTGGCGGGTCACGCCGTATCGCGCACCTTACGGGCAGGCGACATCCATCTCGAAGCTCTTGCTCACCTGCTGCGGCGACCGCGGATTGTTCAGGTCACTACCGCTGGCGGTGCCCTTGATCGCGTACGACTTGCCCCGCACGGCGGCGACGGCCTGGTCCGCCTCGCCGGGCTCGGAGCTCGTGAACCCCAGCGCGACACCGTCGACGGTGCCGAGCCCGACGGTACGAACCTGTGGCGGATCGCTCGTCGTCACCACCGCGCCGACCCCGCTGGAGATGTCGCCGATCCCGATCGTGACGTTGTCACCCGCCTGGTGGCAGGTCACCCCACCGCTCACCGGCCGCTGCTGTCCGTCAACGATGACCTGCGGCGCGCGCAAGCCCGAATTCGGTGAGCCGGCAGTCGGTTTGGAGTTCTCCGTGGAACAACCGGCCAGTCCTAGCGCGACCACACCGATCACGAGAGTCTTGCGTACCAACGTTCTCCTCCTTCGCGTCCGGGATATCTGGCGGTACAGGCCAGGGGTTCCCCAGAGCGAAGGAGCCGAATCGTCAGCGGCAGAGAATCGTCAGCGGCAAAGAGCTACGGGCAAACGGTCACGATGCCGGCGGGGCCGGTAACGCAGGGCAGGTTGACGTAGACCTCAGGGCCATCCCAGCCCGGACCACGCCAGCCGGGTGCACCCCAACCGCGGCCGGGGTGTCCGTCCCAGTCGTCGTGGCCGTGGCCCCAGCCGCGGTCCATCGGGATCGTGGCGGGGTCGTGCGCCGGAGCAGCGCTCGCGATTCCGGCACCGACACCCAAAAGCGCAGCTCCCAGGCTTGCGGCAAGGGCTGTAGTCGACGCAATCTTCTTCATCGTGGCCATGGCCATCCTCCGAAATAAGCAAAAAATCAAAATGCAATATGCGGTCTAAGTATATGACGCTGACGCTGCTGAAGAAATTCCGGTGGTCGCCGACGAGCGACTCCGCCCGGGATCGCCGAGCCTCGCGTAGCCTGTCAGCAAACCGATCTTGCATGGGGGATCCCAATGAAGCGCACACGCACAGCAGCTCTGTTCGCGGCGGTCTCGTCGGCGGCCGCCATCGTGATGGCCGTCCCCGCCCACGCCGACGACCAGATTGACCCGATGTTCCTGCAGGCCGTGCATGACAAGGGCATCCTGATGCCGAACAGCACCGCCATCAAGCTCGCGCACGGCACCTGTAGCGCGATGCGCAGCGGCGGCGTCAACTCGGCACTGAGCTACCTGAAGAAGAACGCCGGCAACCTGTCCAATGACGACGCCGTCAAGTTCGGCGGACTGGCCATCTACGCGTACTGCCGCGAGTTGACGCCGAAGGGGCAGTAGGTCAGGACTCCCCGGCCTCAGCGGTCAACGTGTGGGCCGCTTCCATCAGCATCCAGCCGGCCACCTGTACCGACAGGTCGCGTTCCGGGATATCAGACGAATTCACCGCGCCGTCAACGGATTTCGCCTGCTCGCCGGTGTCCTTCGGCAGCTCGGCCGCACGGTTCCAGAACGCGCCGAACAGCGGGATGCCGTTGACGGACTGCCGGTAGTCCCACGCCGATTCCGCTGATTTGAGCACCAGCTCGCGCGCGGTCGTCCTGGCCGCGTCGTCCGCCTCGGTATCCCCCGGCAAGGTCGTGGCCACCAGCGTCAGGTAGCGGGCCAGGATGGCGCCGAACAGGCCACCGTCGCCGCCTCCCGCGCCCCTGATCACGCCGTCGTCCAGCATGTGGTCCTTGACCGCTGCCACCAGGCGATGCACCCGCTCCGCGTGCCGCGGATCGCCGGTACGCACGGCCAGCTCCACTTCCAGGCCCAGCACCACGCCCTGGCAGTACGTGTACTGGGCGCGCACCATGGAACCGCCCTTGATGCCGTCGAACACCAGGTGCGTATCGGGGTCGATCAGCGTGCCGTCGATCCAGTCGGCCATCTGCTGCGCCCGCCGCAGGCGGTCGTGGCGGGCCAGGAAGATGCCGGCCGGACCGTTCGCCGGTGCGTTGAAGAACTGGTCCTGCTTGCGCCACGGGATACCGCCGCCGTCCTCGGGCACCCACGCGTTGAGGAACTGGTCGGCAAACGTCTTGAGCGCCTTGGGCCGGGCCACCCCGACCAACCGGCCGGACCGCTCCAGTGCGAGCGCCAGCCACGCCATGTCGTCGTAGTAGTTGTTGGTCCAGGACCCGTTGTTGCGCAGGCGATGTCCGCGGATCTGACGGCTGATGCGGGCGACGCGGTACTCCTGGGGGTCGCGCAGCTGCGCATCGATCATGCAGTCCAGCAGGTGCGCCTGCCACCAGTAGTCCCAGCTCTTGAACAGCCGGTCGGCACGCGTCGACGGCCAGGCCACCACGCCCAGCTGGGTGCCGGGTATCCCCCAGAGCCGCCGGATATGCCGGTTGAACACCGCCGTCTCGGCGCTGGCCGCACGGTTCGCCCAGACTGCATCCCCGTCGCTCCGCTCCACCGGACGCTGATCCATGCGTTCCATCCTGCCCTACCAGGCCCGATCCAGTCCTGCGTGTTGAGTGATCCAGGTGTGCATGACGATCCCGGCGGCCACCCCGGCGTTGATGCTTCGGGTCGAGCCGAATTGCGCGATGGACACCGTCATCATCGACCCCGTCTTGGCGTCGTCGGTGATGCCCGGCCCCTCCTGCCCGAAGATCAGCAGGCACGCGCGGGGCAGCGTCGTCTCTTCCAGCCGCACCGAGCCGGGCACGTTGTCGACGGCCACCGGCGTCAGCCCCTTGGTTTCGGCGAACGCCAGCAATTCCGCTGTGGTGGCGTGGTGCATGAGTCGCTGGTAGCGGTCAGTCACCATGGCGCCCCGGCGATTCCACCGCCGCCGGCCGACGATGTGCACGGTGTCCACCGCGAACGCGTTGGCGGTGCGGACCACCGCGCCGATGTTGGCGTCGTTGCCGAAGTTCTCGATCGCGATGTGCAGCGGGTGCCGGCGCTGGTCGATGTCGGCGATGATCGCCTCCCGCGTCCAGTACCGGTAGGCATCGACGACGTTGCGAGAGTCGCCCTCACGCAACAACTCCGGGTCGTAGCGCGGATCGTCGGGCAGCTCGCCCGGCCACGGGCCGACGCCGGGTCCAGCTCCCCATTCGGTGGGGCCGGGCACATCGGCGTGGTCGACGATCTGGTCAGTCACGCGAAATCCACACCGCCGCATGCGTTCCCACCACGGTGACGGTGGCGTACAGCAGCGCCTGGTTGATGTCACCCTGCGTACACAACGACGCGCGGGTGTTGATCGCCCCGACCTTCGAGTCGGGCAGCACCAGCAGCGTCGCACCGTAGACGTCGCACATGTGCGACAGGCCGGGCGGTGGCAACGTCGGCGCCACCGCGATCATCAGCGGCCCGCCGCGCTTGGCCGAGTCATCTTTGTACCTGCTTGCCAGGCCGCCGATTTCGAGGCCGAGCAGCATGTAGCCCTTGCCGGTGAACGCCGTCGGATCCCCCAGCGCCGCCGGGATCAGCTGCCCACCGTCGGCCCGGAACCCGTCGACGCTGGTGGCTTTGAGGGTCAATCCGGTGTCGGACTCATTGGTCGGCGTCAGCCCGACGGGGTACGCCGCACCGTAGGCGACGGTGGTGTCCTTGATCCGGTCCGCGGGCGAGTACAGGTAGACGCCACGCACCTGGGTCTGATCGCGCATCGGGCCCAAACAGACTGTGCCCGTGACCTTGTCCGGGTTCTGCACGACGGCCGGGTTGATCTTGAGGTTGGGGACGCCGACGCAGCCACCGATCAGGTTCGATTCGAGGGGGTGCGCCAATGCGCCGTACAGGCCGAAGCGCAGCGTCTCGGGCTTGGCGTGTTCACCGCCGGCCTTCGCGGCGGCCAGATCGACGTCGATCAGCACCTGATCGTCTTGAAAGCGCAGGTTGGACACCGAGACGTTCCAGCCCAGCAGCGCCTGCGACTCTCCGACTTTGGCGCTGGGCGCACCGAAGACGACAGAGCTGGCGGAACCATCGCTCGAACACGCGACCAGCACGCCGGCCAGCAGCACAGTCAGCAGCCGCGAGGCCAACCTGCGAAAAGACATGCGGCCAAGGTTAGCCGCAGGCGAATCAGCGCTGATAATTCGGCGCGGGACGGCCGTTACGGGCCGGCGCGAACTGCGTGTAGCGCCCGACGTCGGCGCGGCCGGGGGCCTGGTTGCTGCGGCCGGTGGGCAGTTCGTTCTGACGCATCGGGCCGGCGCTGAGCGGGCGGCTCGGCGAACCGCTGCGACGGGCGACGGCCTGACCGGCGACACTGTTCTGGCCGGACGGCACCGGCGGCAGCACCCGCAGCAGGTCGTTGAACTGGCGGACGGTGCGCAGACCCTCGTCCCACTGAGCGCGGGTGCTGGTGATCGGCATGGACACCAGCGTCCAGTTCTGCTCGTTCCACATGATCTCGGCGCAATCCGGGGCGGTGTGCGAGAACGTCACCATGCGGCGGTCACAGGCGCGACGGGCGGCATCGAGGTTCGTGGAGTAGACCATGCGGGGCCCGATGGCGCCGAGCAGCCAGATGTCGTTTTCCCGCGGCTCCGGGATGTCCTTGAGGCGGACGTCCATGGCCACGTTGGTGCCGACCTTGCGGTGCAGGGCGATGACGGTGGCCACGTCGTCGAGGTCGAAGATGAACACGGCCTCGCCGCGGATCTGTCCGAGGACGACATTGCGGGCGTGCACGTTCTCACCGACGGTCGACATGATGCCGCGGCTCCACCGCTTGACCAGGTCGGGAGTCTCGTGTTCGTAGTCGAACCCGTGCGACTTCGCCCATGACTTGCGGCGCCGGCCGAGGCCACGTCGACGGTCGATGTCGACATACAGCAGCACTGCCGCACCCACGAAGCAGAGTGCGGAAAGCGTGAACCAGAGCGGGACCATCGGACCAAGCCTACTGGTTGGTACCCGAAATGCTCGAACTCGAATTGGTTACAAGCTGGTCACGTGCTATTTGAGGTAGGCCACGATCGCGCTCGTGAGCCCCCGCCGGGCCACGTCGAGGTCGGTGTAGGTACCGAGCTGGCGTTCGGAGGCGATACCGCGCATCGCGCCGGGGATGAACGAGGCCACCTCGCGCACCCGCTCGGGGTCGACGTCCAGGTCGGCGAAGGCCTGTTGGCAGGTCTGCAGCCAGCTCTGCCCCCATGACGACAGTTCGGCGGCGGTCTTCGGGTACAGCCGTTCCAGCTCGGCGTGGTCTCGTGGCAGCGCCGCGCGCAGGTTCTCGATGGCCCGCGAATCGCCGATGGTCAGGCCGTCGTAGAGCAGGTCGATGATGGTCGCGACGCGTTGGTGCAGCGTAGTGGCGCTGTCGTGGTGGCTCAGCATGCCCGCGCGGCGCTCGGCGGTCCGGCGCAGGACGGCGGCCCAGAAGCCGTCGATATCGCCGAACTGGTACTTCACGGCACCCCAGGTGACGCCGATCTCCTTGGCGATCCGGTTGGCCGATACCGCGCCCGGATCGCCGGTGGCCAGCGCCTTGCGCGCGGCCTCCAACATGCTCTCCCGGGTGGCGTCACCGCGCTTGTTGGTTCGTCGTGCCGCCGCGGTCATCGTCCGAGATTAGCGCAGTTTCGCAGAACCCTCTTTCAAAGTTTCACAGAACCTCCTACGATTCGGCTCATGGCCAAACCCACGCTGCCCATGAAGCCGACGGGATGGTTCCAGGTCGCCTGGTCGGACGAGGTCGAAGTCGGCGTGGTGCACGCCATGAAGTACTTCGGCGAGGAGATGGTCGCCTGGCGCGCCGAATCCGGCGCCGTCACCGTCATGAACGCCTACTGCGAGCATCTCGGCGCACACCTCGGCTTCGGCGGCCACGTCGTCGGCGAGACCATCCAGTGCCCGTTCCACGGCTGGCAGTGGAACGCCGAAGGCCGCAACGTCTGCATCCCGTACCAGGACCGGCCCAACCGCGGCCGCCGGATTCGTACCTACCCCGTCACCGAGCGCAACGAGGCCATCTACATCTGGCACGACGTCGAGGGCCGGGAGCCGTTCTTCGAGGCGCCCGACGTGTTCGCATCGTTCAACGACGGCAGCAGCGCCGCCGACTACTACCCCCAGCAGCGACTGTTCCGCGAAACCCTCGAGCTGCATCCGCAGTACGTCCTGGAGAACGGCGTCGACTTCGCGCACTTCAAGTTCGTGCACCAGACGCCGATCGTGCCGGTGTTCACCCGGCACGACTTCGCGGCACCGGTCTCCTACGTCGACTTCACGATCACCTTCGAGGGCAGCGACCAGCAGTCGATCGAGGATGTCCGCAGCGGCGTCGAGGCGATCAACGGCGGTCTCGGCATCGCCGTCACCAAGAGCTGGGGCATGATCGACAACCGCACCATCTCGGCCGTCACCCCCGTCGACGAGTGCACCTCCGACGTGCGATTCATGGTCTACATCGGGCGGACACCGGGCAAGGACAGCCCCCGGGCCGCCGAGCGCGCCGCCGCCTTCGGCGACGAGGTGATCCGGCAGTTCACCCAGGACATCCACATCTGGTCGCATCAGCGCTATGCGGATCCGCCGGCGCTGGCCACCGCCGAATACGAGGGCTTCACCGCAATCCGCAAGTGGGCCATGCAGTTCTATCCCGAAACCCCGAAGGGCTGACCAGATGTCCAAGATTCGCGTCTTCCAGGTGGCAACCGGCAACGTCGGTACCGAGATGATCAGGCGCATCGGCAAGCGTCCCGACCTCGAGTTGGTCGGATTGCATTGCTATACAACGGAAAAAGTGGGACGCGATGCCGGCGAGATCGCGGGTATCGGGCCGATCGGCGTCATCGCCACCGGCTCGGTCGACGACATCATCGCCGCGAAACCCGATGTCCTCACCTTTCACGGCGTCTTCCCCGACGAGGATCTCTACGTGAAAGTCCTTGAGGCCGGGATCAATATCGTGACGACGGCCGACTGGATCACCGGCTGGCACCGCGACACCAACCACCCGCACCCCTCGGGCAGGCCGGTGTCGCAGCTGCTGGCCGAGGCCTGTGCCAAGGGCGGGTCGACGTTCTACGGCACCGGGATGAACCCCGGCGTCAACCAGATCCTGGGCGTGGTGTGTTCGGCGGACGTCGCCGAGATCGAGAACGTCACCACCATCGAATCCGTCGACGTGTCGTGCCATCACAGCAAGGACACCTGGATCGAGGTGGGATACGGCCTGCCCGTTGACGATCCGTCGATCCCGGCGAAACTGGAGAAGTACACACGGGTGTTCGCCGACAGTGTGCTGATGATGGCCGACTGCTTCGGGCTCGAGCTCGACGAGGTGACATTCAGCGCGGAACTCGGCGCCTGCACCAAGGATGTCGACCTGGGCTGGTACACGCTGCCGAAGGGCTCCCTTGGCGGCAACTACATCAAGTACCAGGGCATGGTCGACGGGGTGCCGCGCATCGAGACGCACCTGGAATGGCAGATGACGCCGCACACCGACCCGAGCTGGAACATCAAGGGCTGCTACATCACTCAGATCAAGGGTGACCCGTGCGTCTACAACAAGCACATGATCTACCCGAAACCCGGTGTGGACCTGTCGAATCCGGACAATTTCGCCTCGATCGGCATGACCGTGACGGGGCTGCCCGCACTCAACGTCATCGCCTCGGTGGTCAAGGCCCCGCCGGGACTGTTGACGAGCGCCGACGTGCCGCTGCGTGGTTTCGCGGGCCGCTTCAACATCTGACGCCCAGCGAAAAGTACGTAGCTTCAATCACTAGGCACTTGCATCCGGCCCGACAGAAGCCAGGGACCGTTCTGGGCCCTCAGACGTCCCTCAGTTCAATCTCCAACTGGAGATGGCAGTCCGGTTGAACTCATGCACTTTTCGTCGGCACTGTTGCGCACCCCAAGCGAAAACCCCCTATTTCCAAAGAAATAGGGGGTTTTCACGTCTACTCGGGAACTACCTGAGACTCAGCCGAGCACCAGGCTCTCGCCGTCTTCGCTGACGTTCACCGGGACGGTGTCGCCGTCGTGCACCTCGCCGGCCAGCAGCTTCTTGGCCAACTGGTCGCCGATCGCCTGCTGCACCAGCCGGCGCAGCGGGCGCGCACCGTACAGCGGGTCGAAGCCACGGTCGCCCAGCCACTTCTTGGCGTCCAGCGAGACCTCCAGCTGGAGGCGCCGCTGAGCCAGCCGCTTCTGCAGCTGCTGCAGCTGGATGTCGACGATGGACACCAGCTGGTCCGGGTTCAGCGCGTCGAAGATCAGCACGTCGTCGAGCCGGTTGATGAACTCCGGCTTGAACTTGGCACGCACCGCCGCCATCACCTGATCCGGAGTACCTCCGGCGCCCAGGTTGGACGTCAGGATCAGGATGGTGTTGCGGAAGTCGACCGTGCGGCCCTGACCGTCGGTCAGCCGTCCTTCGTCGAGCACCTGCAGCAGCACGTCGAAGACGTCCGGGTGGGCCTTCTCGACCTCGTCGAACAGCACCACCGTGTACGGGCGTCGCCGCACCGCCTCGGTCAGCTGACCGCCGGCGTCGTAGCCGACGTAGCCGGGAGGGGCACCGACCAGACGAGCCACCGAGTGCTTCTCGCCGTACTCGCTCATGTCGATGCGGACCATCGCGCGTTCGTCGTCGAACAGGAACTCCGCCAACGCCTTTGCCAGCTCGGTCTTACCGACACCGGTCGGGCCCAGGAACAGGAACGAACCCGTCGGGCGGTTGGGGTCGGCGACCCCGGCCCGGGCCCGGCGCACGGCGTCGGACACCGCAACCACCGCTTCGGCCTGGCCGATGACGCGCTTGCCCAGCTCGCTCTCCATCCGCAGCAGCTTGGCCGTCTCACCCTCGAGCATGCGGCCGGCCGGGATGCCTGTCCACGCCGACACCACGTCGGCGATGTCGTCGGGGCTGACCTCTTCCTTGAGCATGACGTTCTCGCGGGCCTCGGCAACGGGCAGCGCCGCGTCGAGTTGCTTCTCGACCGCGGGGATCCGGCCGTACCGCAGCTCGGCGGCCTTGGCCAGATCGCCGTCGCGCTCGGCCCGGTCGGCCTCACCGCGCAACGTCTCCAGCTGTTCCTTGAGCTCGCGGACGATGTCGATGGCGTTCTTCTCGTTCTGCCACCGGGTGGTCAGCTCGGAGAGCTTCTCCTTGTAGTCGGCCAACTCCGAGCGCAGCTTCTCGAGCCGCTCCTTCGACGCGTCGTCCTCTTCCTTGGACAGCGCCATCTCCTCGATCTCGAGGCGACGGACCAGTCGCTCGACCTCGTCGATCTCGACAGGCCGCGAGTCGATCTCCATGCGCAGCCGGGACGCGGCCTCGTCGACCAGGTCGATGGCCTTGTCCGGCAGGAAGCGGCTCGTGATGTAGCGATCGGAAAGGGTCGCCGCGGCCACCAGAGCCGAGTCCGTGATGCGCACACCGTGGTGTACCTCGTAGCGGTCCTTGAGGCCGCGCAGGATGCCGACGGTGTCCTCGACCGACGGCTCACCGACCAGCACCTGCTGGAAGCGGCGCTCCAGGGCGGCGTCCTTCTCGATGTACTTGCGGTACTCCTCGAGCGTGGTCGCACCCACCAGCCGCAGCTCGCCACGGGCCAGCATGGGCTTGATCATGTTGCCGGCGTCCATCGCGGATTCGCCGGTCGCGCCGGCACCCACGATGGTGTGCAACTCGTCGATGAAGGTGATGACCTGACCGGCCGAGTTCTTGATGTCATCCAGGACGGCCTTGAGCCGCTCTTCGAACTCGCCGCGGTACTTGGCGCCGGCCACCATCGAGCCGAGGTCCAGGGAGATGACGGTCTTGTCCCGCAGGCTCTCCGGCACGTCACCTTGGACGATGCGCTGGGCCAGGCCCTCGACGATCGCGGTCTTACCGACGCCGGGCTCACCGATCAGCACGGGGTTGTTCTTCGTGCGCCGGCTCAGGACCTGCACGACACGACGAATCTCGTTGTCGCGACCGATGACCGGGTCGAGCTTGCCGTCCCGGGCGCGTGCTGTCAGGTCGGTGGAGTACTTCTCCAGCGCCTGGTAGCTGCCCTCGGGGTCGGGGCTGGTGACGCGGGCGCTGCCGCGGACCTTCACGAACGCCTCGCGCAGGGTCTGCGGCGCGGCGCCGTGGTTGACCAGCAGCTTGGCGACGTCGGAGTCGCCACTGGCCAGGCCGTACAGCAGGTGCTCGGTGGAGACGTATTCGTCGTCCATCTCGGTGGCCAGGTGCTGGGCAGCCGTCAGGGCTGCCACCGACTCACGAGACAGTTGCGGCGTCGAGTTGGCGCCACTGGCACTCGGCAGCTGGTCGATCAGCCGCTGGGCTTCGGCCCGGATGGCGGCGGGCTCGACACCGACGGCCTCCAGCAGAGGCGCGGCGATGCCGTCATTCTGGGTCAGCAGAGCCATCAACAAGTGCGCCGGACGGATCTCCGGGTTTCCGGCGGCAGTCGCCGCCTGCAACGCTGAGGTCAGCGCCGCCTGAGTCTTCGTGGTCGGGTTGAACGAGTCCACGACACCTCCCTTTCGTCTACAGAAAAATGCTTGTCGCTGAGTTCAACGTCGTCAAGGTTGAGTCTGTTCCGCTCAAGTCTAGAAAATTCCGACCAATTTTCAATACCGCCACAAGTCCTTTTCCACGCTGTCCGAATGCCCCTTGTCGGTGAAGGCATACTTGTCGCGACCGCGAAGGGGTGCACGCATGACAGATTGGGCTTCGGTCCTGACCGAACTGATTCCCCTCGCCTTGGTGATCGCCCTTTCTCCACTGTCGATCATTCCCGCGGTCCTGGTGCTGCAATCCCCCCACGCCCGCATCACCGGCCTGACGTTTCTCGCGGGCTGGCTCGTGGCCATCGGCGTACTCACCGGGGTTTTCGTCCAGCTGTCCGGCCTCATGCCCGAGGCCGGCCATCCGTCGACGACGGCGTCGTGGGTGCGCATCGTGATCGGCGTCCTGCTGGTCGTCTTCGGCATCTACCGCTGGGCCAACCGCAACCACGACGCTCCCGAGCCGGCCTGGATGCGGAAGCTGACCAGTGTCACCCCCGGCCGGGGCTTCGTGACCGCCGCGGTGCTCGCGGTCGTGAACCCGAAAGTGCTGTTCATGTGCGTCGCCGCCGGTCTGGCGATCAGCACCGACGAACTCCCCCACGCGGCTGCCTTGGCATCGGTGCTGTGTTTCACCGTGGTGGCGGGCAGCTCGGTCGCCATCCCGATCCTGACCTACGCCGCCGCCGGCGAACGGCTGGACCCGGCCATGGCCCGCCTCGGCGCCTGGCTGCACCGCCAGCACGCGGTGCTGGTCGCCGGAATCCTGATCGTCATCGGACTTCTCGTGGCATACAAGGGCCTGAGCCACCTCTAGGACTACCGTTTAACCATGTCCGAGTCCGGCTTCGGCGATTTCGAGTTCGAACGAAAGTTCCTCGTCCGCGACCTGCCCGCTGTCACAGCGTCCGACCCGAGCCCTGCCCTGATCGTGCAGGCCTACCTGTTCGCGTCCGATGGCTATGCCGTCCGGGTGCGCGTCCAGGGCCCCGCTCCGGCCGATCTCAGTGATCCGGCGCTGGACCTCATCGACGCCATCGGCAGCGACTCGATCGGCACCATGACCGCCAAGGGCCCGGCCACCGGCGGCACCCGCTATGAGGCCGAACGCGAACTCGATCCGTTGGTGGCCGGCGAAATCGTCCGTCGCGCCGAGCACGTCGTCACCAAGGTGCGGTATTCGGTGTGGCTGGGTGAGGACGGCTGGATCATCGACCGATTCACCGGCGGCAATGCCCCGCTCCTGCTGGCCGAGGTCGAGCGCGGCGGACCGGTGGTCGACCTGGCGATCCCGACGTTCTGTGTCACCGAGGTGTCCGAGGACGACCGGTTCCGCAACGAGTACCTGGCCCACCAGCCGTACGGCACGTGGGCCGACGCACACCGGCGCGAACTCGACCGGCTGGGCCCCAGCTTCGTCAACACGTTGGGGCAGAACCACTTCGACGATGCCTGATGGGACTTGACGACCGCGAAGCGCTGATGACGGTGCGGGCCGTGGTCGACCCTGCGCGCGGCGGGGACGACGTGATCGGCCGCTTCTACACCCGGTGGTTCGCCGGCGACCTGTCGGCGCGCGACCTCTTCCCACCCGACCTGGCCGGCCAGCGCACCGCCTTCAGCCAGGCGCTGTTCTGGGTGCTGGGCGAGTTCATCGAGCAGCGCGCCGAGGAGCCGGTGGCATTCCTGGCCCAGCTCGGCCGGGATCACCGCAAATACGGTGTGGGACATCAGCATTACGCGGCGCTGCAGGACGCGCTGCTGACCACCCTGCGCGATGAACTCGGCGACCGCTGGGATGCCCGGGTCGCCGAGGCCACCACGCATGCCGTGGACCTGATCGTCGGCGTCATGCGCGGCGCGGCCGATGCCGAACAGACGCCGCCCTATGTCGACGGCACCGTCGTCGAGCATCTGCGCGTCACCCGGGATGTCTCGGTGGTACGACTGCAGCTCGACCAGGCGCTGCCGTATCACGCCGGGCAGTACGTCGCGGTGCAGGTGCCGCAGTGGCCGCGACGCTGGCGACACCTGAGTCCCTCGATGCCGTCAGATGCCAGCGGCGCCATCGAGTTTCACGTCCGCTCCGTCAGCGGCGGCATGGTGAGCACCGCGATCGTCAACCAGACCGCGCCCGGCGACCGCTGGCGACTGTCCAATCCGCATGGCGGAATGCATGTTTCACGTTCCGACGGTGATGTGCTCATGGTGGCCGGCAGCACCGGACTCGCCCCGCTGCGGGCGCTGTTGATGAATCTGTGCCGCGAGGCCGAGAATCCGCGCGTGCACCTGTTCTTCGGCGGGCGCTACCCGTGCGACCTGTACGACCTGCGTGTCCTCTGGGAGATCGCGGCCACCAATCCGTGGCTGTCCGTCACGCCGGTGTCCGAGTACTCCACCGATCCGCCGTGGGCCGCCGACTATCCCGATGTGACGCCGCCGCGCGGGCTGCACGTGCGGCAGACGGGGCTGCTGGCAGACGTCGTGACGAGCTACGGCAGCTGGGGCGACCGGCAGATCCTGCTGTGCGGCGGGCCCGCGATGGTCACGGCGACCAAAGCCGCCCTGATCGCCAAAGGCGCACCACCAGAACGTATTCAGCACGACCCGTTGGCCCACTGACGCTGGAGGAATCGATGGCCGAACTCGACACCGTCGTCTTGCGCGACCCCGAGTCCGCGATGAGGGCGACGTTCGTCCCCGGTGCCGGCATGATCGGCACGTCGTTCGCCGAAGGCGATCTCGAGTTCCTCGGCCAGCGCCGCGGCCTCGACGCCTACCTGGCGAACGCCAAGACCATGGGTATCCCGCTGCTGTATCCGTGGGCGAACCGGTTGGGCGCCAACACATATGACGTCGACGGTGGCGTCGTCACGTTGACGCCCGGCTCCGGCGGTGTCCGTACCGACCCGCACGGCGCACCCATGCACGGTGTCCTGGCCGCGTACCCGGGTTGGGTGATCGTCGAGCAGTCCGCGAATTCGGTCACCGCCGCAGTCGATTTCAACCGGCCCGGCCTGTTGGCGTCGTTCCCGTTCCCGCATGTGCTGACGCAGCGGGCCACGTTGGTGGGTCGTGTCCTGTCGGTCGAGACGACCGTCCGGCCGTCGGCGTCCGCAGCGGTGCCGCTGTGCTTCGGGTACCACCCGTACCTGACGATTCCGGGTGTGCCCCGTGAGGATTGGGTACTGGAGACGCCGGCGATGCGGCACCTGCCGACCGATGATCGCGGATTGCCGTGCGGTGTTGTCGAACCGTGGCCGGCGCAGTCCGCGCCGCTCGGCGACACCGCCTACGACGACGGGTTCGACCAGGTGCCCGACGGCGCGCAGTTCATCCTCAGCGGTGGCGACCACCGGATCACGGTGACGTTCGAAACCGGCTACCCCGCCGCGCAGCTGTTCGCGCCGCCCGGCGACGCATTGGTGGCCATCGAGCCCATGGCCGCGCCCACCGACGCGCTGCGTCGTGGCGGCCACCGCGTCGCGGCGCCGGGTCGACCGGCGACAGCGCGGTTCTCGATCACGGTCAACTGAGTTCCGAAATCGCGGCCGGTGCCGCACACTTTCTGACGTGGATACGCAAGACCGCCTCGACCGGTGGGAACACCGCGCGGAGTGGCCCCTGGCCGCCGTCGCCGCCCTGTTCCTGGCCGCGTACAGCATCGAGGTCCTCGTCCAGCCGACGGGCCTGCTCGCCCGGCTTCTGACCCTGGTGACCTGGTTGGCGTGGGCGGTGTTCACGGCCGACTACGCGGCGCGGCTCTACCTGGCCCCCGACCGCAGGCAGTGGTTCTTCCGGCATCTGGTCGACCTCGCCGTCGTGCTGCTGCCGCTGCTGCGGCCGCTTCGTCTACTCCGGCTGGTCGTGCTCGTCGGTGCCCTGCAGAAGGCCATCGGCAACGCCATTCGCGGCAAGGTGATCATCTACACCATCTCGGGCGCCGTGCTGTTGGTGTACGTCGGGGCGCTGGCGGTGTACGAAGCCGAACGCGGTGCGCCGGACGCCCACATCACGAGCTTCGGCCTGGCGGTGTGGTGGGCGATGACCACCATCACCACCGTCGGCTACGGCGACATGTACCCCGTCACCACCACGGGTCGAGTCATGGCCAGCCTCATGATGATCGGCGGCATCAGCCTGGTCGGTTCGATCACGGCGACCATCGCGTCATGGATCGTGCAGAGCGTGTCGATCGACGATCAGAAACAAGACGCCGTGACGGCGGCGCACATCGAAGACCTGCGAGGTGAGATCGCGCAACTGCGGGAGTTGTTGCGTGACAAGGTGAGTGGAGATGCAACTCCGGTCAACTGAGCCGCCTGACAGCTAGTCCGATTCGTTCCGTTGGCCACGCTCTGCACGCAGCACGCCTTCATTTGGGTCAAAGATCAGCACAAGGGAATCACCAAGGCGAACTCCAGCGGCCTTGGCGAGGCGGCGAATTGATCCCATGTTGGGCGCAGCGGGCTCGGACAGTGCCCACGCAACGGAGACGGACCCGCTGGATGTTTCGAAGTCACGGCGGTTCCCCGGCGTCACACCAATCGCCTGTGCGACAGGCGGATCGATCGACAAGCCCGAGCCTCGGAGAACGTGTGCGGTCACTGGGATTGCAATTCCGATGCAGCCGTCGGACTGGCGAACTGCTCCAGGCACGGTGCTCAGTGAAGGTACTGGTGGCCATGCGTCTTCGGGGCCTCGGCAACGCACCATGCCCCCTTCGGTTACGAACGCGAGAGTCGCCAGGTACGTACGGACTGAGCTTTCCTTGATGTCCGGGAATGCCTTGAGCATGTCGTCAAGCAACGTCCGCACCGGCATCCGCCCGCCGGCAGCCTCGATACGGTTGGTCAGTTCTTGCGCGATGCCGCCGTACTCGGGATAACTCCACCCGGCCAAGGCCCATCCAGTTCGGCTCGTTCGCCTAAATGTGTCGTTGCCGTGCAACGCTTTCAGTACAGATTTGGCGCTGGCCGAATCCCCCACCATGTCGCTGATTTCTTCGGCAGTCATCGGCCGCCCAGCAGCGTCCAATGCCGCTACGATTTTGGCCCTGAGCCCAGAGCGCGGCGGCAGGTAGGCGCCGCCGATCCTGCTCAGTGCCAGCGTGTCCAAATACGGAGGCACTGCATCTCGCCGCATCCCTTCGGCTGCGAGTTCCCGAGTCAGCGCTTCCAGGGTCTGGGCGGGCTCGCCACGGAACAGCCTCCGGACACAAGCATCGACCCGTCGAAGTCCGCCCTGCGACGCATCTTCGAACCAGTCCCCACGCTCCTTGTACGGCCCGGCGACGTACAGCAACAGCCGGGCGGCTTCGCTCGTCGGCTCTAGCCCCAGCTGCTGAATCTCTGACTCGACTGTTTCTCGCGGCACATAGATGCCGAGCCTGCGGCGCAATTCATCTGCCGACTGCCGGATCCGAAAGTGGCCAGGTTCGCTGAGTAGTTCCGCGAAGCGCGACCGAATCCGGCTCTCGTTTCGCCACAACCAGGTCGGGTGCACACCAAGCTCTTCGGCGAGTCGCTCTTGAGTGACTTGAGTGGATCCCCATGCTCGAGCGCGCAGAACGTGGTGGTCGCGCTCCCCGATGCCAGCCACCAATCGATCGAGCCCGTCTGCAAGCGACGGTTGAGGACCGTCCACAGAGTCCGCCAATTGGCTCACTGCGTCATGTGCTGCCGCCACGATCGACGCGACGGTACGGACCCCGCTCGATCGGGATTCAAGCAGTTCGGCGATCGTCGTTTCGGCGATGTCGGACCACGTTGTGTAGCGCGATGCGTACAAACTCCGCGCACGAGGCGGCAACTTTCCGTACGGAATGCGCAGGTTCGCGACCGCATCAAAGCCAGCGACGAGTTCACCAATCTGAGCGTCTTCGGACACCCACAATCTCGGTGCAGGATCGGTCGAGGCCACTGGCAAGAATCGCTCTAGGTATCTGCTTCGGATGGATGTCGGGCCGCAGTCAGCGTCAAGCGCAAACTTGTGCTGTCGACGACAGCCCAATCCTATCGGGGCCATGACGCGCCACTCGAAAAGTCAGCGAAGCCACGCGCCTCGCACGATCTGCCCACACTTTTGGTGCAGGTAACCGCTCTTCCGGCCCACTATCCTTGTTGGGACGACTGATAACCGCCCCGGCGTAAAATCGGTCCGGGGTTGTCGTGTGAAGGGGGCGGCGTGGACGTAGTCAAGGTCGACACAGAGATGCTGCGGCATCAGGTGGCGAAACTCGAGGAGACTATCGGTCATCTCGAGTCGCATGAGAAGACGGTCGGGCACGCCATCGACTCATTCGGTGAGGCACTGAAGGGCGACACGGGCAAGGCCGTCGCGGCGGCTCTGAGCAGCTATCAGAAGGCGATGGCCGCACTGCGCACCGAGCAACACGGCATTGCTGAAAAGCTGCACTCCGCGGTTGCGGCCTACGACTCGACCGACACCAACGCCGCCTCAGGGCTGACCCAAGCAATGCATCTGTAGGGGGACATCAATGGCCGAGCAAGAGTGGCACTTTGCGAAGATCGAGCAGACGGTCGGCGACCTCAAGGATGAGCACAAGCGGTTGAATGACGTTCTGGCCGAGGAGCGCGCTCGGATTCAGATGGTCAGCAGCGACATCTGGCACGGCACCGCTCGTGAGGGGTGGCAAGCTGCCGAGCGCTCGTGGGGTGAGAAGGCCGACGCTGCGCTGGAAGCCTTGAACAAGCTGATCGGCGCCATCCAGGGCGGTCATGATTCGATGGAATCCGCCGAGGGGAAGCTCAAGGGCAAGTTCGGCTGACCGACTCAGGGAGGGGAATTCGGTGTCGAGTAGTCACCGTCCGCTGGGGGCGCATCGCAGGGCGGGCAGCAGATGACGCCTACGTTGAAGGTTGATACGACCCAACTCGCGGCTGCCGGTCAAGCGTTTCAAGCAGCGTCGGACGCGGTGCCGGCTGCTCCGGCTTTCTACATTCCGCCCGCTGCAGATGCGCTGTCGTCTGCCGCGGCGACCAATGCCCCAAAGTACGCGGACCCGATAACGACCGGCTTGCCCAAGCTGAAAACCGAGACCGCGGCCTATGCAGCGAATATCAAAGACGCGGCGTCCACCTACGCGACGACTGATCAACAGGCCGCGGCAGACGTGCTGAAACAAAAGCTCGATGATCCGGCAGGCCAAGGGTCTGGCGGCGGCGGTGGCGTGCCAGGCGGTGGCGGCGGGGCGGGCTCACCCGGCGGCGCCGCCAATTCGGCCAAAGCTGGCGCAACGTCCGCGGCCGCACCAGGCGCGCCAAGTGCCGGTGGGGATCCGATGAGCCAGCTGAGCCAACTCGGCCAGATGGGCGGCCAGATGCTGCAGATGCCTATGCAGATGGCCCAGGCAGCGGGAGCAATCCCGCAAGCGGCGATGCAGATGGCCCAGCAAGTGGGCCAGCAGATCGGCCAAATGGCCGGCAAGAAGGGCGAGTCCGACAAGGACAAGCCAGAAGACGCTGCACAGAAAGCTGCTGACGACAAGAAAACCGACGACGAAAAGAAGTCGGCAGACGACAAAGACAAGTCGCAGGCGCAGTCCGAGAAAGCGCAGCCGAAGGCTCCGGTCGAGGGCAAGCATGCTGCAGCGCCGATCCACGGTTCAAGCGCTCCCCCCGTCCCCCCGTCCTCGTCTGCACCACGCCACGCGGCACCGACCCGACCCAATGTGGAGGAACAACTGTGACCCAGCCACCGCAGTCCGGCCCGTGGGGTGCTCAGCCCCCGCAGCAGCCCGGAAACTGGCAGGGCTACCCCGGTGGACAACATGGGCCGGGTCCGCGGGGGCAGTGGAACCCGCAACAGCAGTGGCCGAATCCAGCTCCTGCTCCTCAGAAGAAGGGCCCGCTGAAGTGGATCCTCGGTGCAATCGCCCTGATTGCTGTCATCGCGGTCACCGCCGTGGTGGCGGTGTCATGCGCGGGTGGCAATGGTTCCAACAATGGGAACGGCGGCGGTACACCATCATCGGGTTCGAAATCCGACATCGCTAGCGCTAACGACACTGGACCTGTTTCGGTGATAACCGAGGACCCGTCGTGTGCGCCGTGGGGTCCGATTAATGACACGCTCGCCAACGTCACCAAGAACGGCGGTTGGAGCACTCGAGACGCGGCAATCCCTGCTTCCGAATGGACGCCAGAGATGCGCACAACATACCAAATCGCCGCGGACGCATTTCGTACGTCAGCCGATCAAGCAATACCTTTGATAAAACTAACCACGCACCGAGTGATGCGCGAACTCTACCAGCAATACGTAGCATACATGCGAGCATTTGTTGACCGAGTCTCGAATTATACCGCAAATGACAACGATCTTGTCGTAACTGGAGCTACGCTCGGTGGCGTTATCAACGGCGTTTGCCAGGCGATTACGTTCGGTTCAGCCGCTGCTCGCGGCCCACTCGTCCCAACCGCGGAGCCGCCCTCATCAATTGCACCGATCGGCAATGCAGACAAGCCAATTCAATTTCTCACAGCGCCGTACCAAGGATGCCAGGACTGGAACCGGTCGGTCGACGATATTCTCAACGACCCAGCCTATATCGCATGGAACAAGCAAGACAGCAGCATTCCGGCGAGCAGCTGGTCGCCTCAGTATAAGGCCGAGAACGAGGCAGTGAAACCGCTCTTTACTCGGTCCTCCGACGTCGTTGAGAAACTCGGTCGGCAAAGCTCAAATCCAGTAATTGAAGACTTCGGAGTCCTGGCAGCGCAGTACGGCCGCGCGTTCAACCAAGGAATCTCCACATACACCCGTTCAGACATCTACCTATTCAACGTTTTTCAGCGTGCTCCAGGAGCTATTAGCGCTGCATGCAACGCCGTGGGGGTGCGTTAATGAGCGACAGGCAAAGGCCAAGCGGCGCCGAAGATATGCTGGAGCCGGGCGCTTGGCCGGATGCCAGCGAGACACAATTCCACAGGGTTGCACAAGATTGTCTCGATGCATTGCGGAATCTCGTGAACAACGGCATGCATCCATGGGATACGAATCTTCGCGATACGTTCCGCAACGGTGGAGGAAACTGGTCCGGAAGCGCCGCTGGAGCTGCGGACGGCAAAGGCGGCAAGATATTGACCAACTTCGCCGCAATGCAGAACCACTTGACCGTGGCAGCTAACTGGAACAATGACCTGTCACATACGATCGCAGGCGCGAAAGACTCGATAATAAACAATGTAAACAATGCAAAAGCTGACATTGAGAAGATATCGACCGACGCCCCAAATTACGAAACACTGGTAAGAAATAGAAAGACCCAGTGCTACAACGACAACCTCAGCGTTGTTAAGACAGCCGCTCAGGCCGCGGTACCCCCAGAGTCCTACAAGCCCCGAGCGACAGACCAACAACTCCTTGCAAATGGCTTACCCGAGGCACCTGGGGCGGCACCCATTGCTCCTACAACAACGGCACCACCCCCAGCACCAAAAGCCGGGGAGGGCCCGAAATTGGAGGGTACCGAGGCACAGAATCAGCCCAGCCCCCCTGCGCCAAACAATAAACCGACACCCGACGAGCCCGCCGGACCGAAGGCTGGCCTCGGTCCAAAGACCCCGGTAGTGGCGGAGCAAGACCATCCCGCTCCTGGATCACCGGGTGGTGCAGCAACACCCGTGTCGACACCAGCAACGAAGGGCGGCGACGGTCCCAAAATTGCGGCACCACGTCAGCAAGACCCTGCTCCAGCACCCGGATTACCCGCCGTCAATGACCCGACATCGAACGGTTCCACACCCGGCGGCAGCATGGTCACATCACCACTGCAACCTGGTCCCCGACCGGCAAACTCGACGTCCGCAGGCGGTAGCACGACCACGACCACAAGCCCCGCAGGCAGCGCTTCTTCGGGTGGCCTCGGCGGCACCACTGGTGGATCCGGCACGCCCCAGTCAGGAAGCCCGACCGGCCAGCCGACCGCAGCGCAGCAGCCGGGCAGCCAACCGAACAATCCACTGCAGCAGGGATTGCAGCAGTTCGGTCAGGGTCTGCAGAGCGGAGCGGGTAACACTTCACAACCGCTGGCGGCAGCCCAACCGGCGACGCAACAACCCACTACGCCGCCGCCCCCGGCAACCCCGACTGGCGCAGCTGGCGGCACGTCCGGGACGAGTGCCGCTCCCGTCGGCGCCGCGTCGGCGGCGGGCGGTGGCGGTTCCGTCGGCGGGCCAGCGGCTGCAACGCCGGCCGCGCCGGCAGCACCGTTGGGCCCTGCCCCGACACCGTCTCCGGCGGCACCGGTCGCACAACCCGGACAGGGCGGCCCCGTCGGACCAACAGGCCCAGGTGTCGCCGCGGCCGGTACGAACAACCAGCAAGCTGCTGCCGCGGCCGCGCCGATCCCGGTCAGCCCGGCGCGCGCAGAGCGCGACGCCATGGCAGCGGCCGCCAAAGCCGGCCTGCTGCAACGTAAGTCGGCGGGAAACACCGACGCAGATATCGAAATCGCGCGGCGCATTTCCGCGGCATTGCATGCGCCGCCGTCTATTCCGGCCGCCAGCTATCAGTTTGTGTGGGCAGTCGGTGTCACGTCCGAAGGGCAGATACTGGCGGCCAACTCGTACGGGATCGGCTACATCCCTGACGGGGTGAAGCTCCCGGGGCAGGTGACGCTGGTCAGTGCGGATGAGGCAATCTCGCCGGCTGAGCGCGGCCGCTGGGTGAATGTTCCGTTCCTCGCATTGCAAGGCTGGGCGCAGTTCCACGGCAAGACGCTTCGCGCGATCATCGGCACGCCTGACGAGGTGAAGCCCTACAAGTCGAGCATGCATGCCGAAGAGTTGGCACCTGATGACATTCCCGCCGATGGCACCATGCAAGGTCGGTCACGGCTGCAGGTGATCGCGCCGGAAGCAGCTGCGCGACTGGAGGAATGGTCTGACGTCACGCTGTACGAGGCGCTGCCGCCTCGACCGGTGCAGGATGCCCCACCCGACGCCAAGCAGACGATGAAGCTCTGGGTAGAGACCATCAAGCCGCTATTGCGCACCACCGGCACCAATGGTCCGATCGATCATCTGACCAAGCTCATCGCTTACGCCGACCACATGCAGAACATCGAGCTGTACAAGGCGTACACCGCCCCTCATGTGGCCGCGCAACGCGAAGCGATGTCGGACTGGATTTACTGGCAGCACGTTTCGTCGATCTGCCAGGACGCCACGAATCCTGTTCTTGGCAGTGTTCAAGCGTGAGCGACCACAGCGACGGATGGGAACGTACCGCGGTCCGGCCTTTCGAGGTTTTCCCAGAGCTCTATCGGCACATGGACATCCAGCTGCTGTCGGCGATCGCAAAAGGCGACGATGCTAGCCGCGCGGCTGCGATCGGTGCTGGCAGTCGTGAGGTAGTTGAGCGAATCGCACGTCTACATGAACCATGGGTTCTGAACATCGATGCGGACTCCACGATCGAGTCGATCGACCGGCACGCCCTAAAGCTGTTCGAGCGCGGTGCGCCAGAGATCGGAGAATGGGTCCAGCGCATTCTCGGTCATTGGCGGCGGCAGCGGTCCTGGTTCAACGTAACTGTCGACGTCGTCGCCGCGGCTGACAACAAGGACCTGAGCCGCGTCACCATCGCGTCTGCCGACTGCATCAGACGCGCCACATTTGCGTTCTTGGACGTCGATTTTGGCCCTATCCCACCGCTGTCGAACGACCCGTTCTACGGGGTATTGCTTGCCGCTGGCGAAATTTTCACAACCCACCGCGACCAGATTCCTCTTCGGGTGCAATTCGATTGCGTCGGCGGGCTGGCTGCCACACCCGAGCACAACCCCTGGGTGGCAGCGCTTATCGATCAAGAACTCGTGATCTACCGTCGGCTCTATCGAGTGTTTTTCCAACTCTTGGAACAAGCCGGCATGTTCGACGACCGTGACGACGACCGCGAGTTCTTCTACACACCTGACGAGGTGGACCGCCAAACCCGTTGAACCGCTGGGGTTCAGCTCCGCTGCGAATTCCCCCGCCGCCGCGGTTCCCACAGCACCAACGCCGTGCTGGGCTTGCGGACGCGTTCGAGTTCGGCGGTCACCTCGGCGAGCCGGGCCTGCAACGCCTCGACCTGATTCGTCAGCTCGATGATGCGCTTGATGCCGGCCAGGTTGACGCCCTCGTCCTGGGACAGGCGCTGCACCTCGCGCAGCAGGTCGACGTCGTGCTGCGAATAGCGCCGACCGCCGCCCGAGGTGCGTTGGGGGCTGACCAGGCCGAGCCGGTCGTATGTCCGCAACGTCTGTGCGTGCATACCGGCCAGCTCGGCGGCCACCGAAATCAGGAAGGTCCGCGCTTCCTCTGTCTTACGCCGGGCACTCATAGCGACCCCGCCCAACCGGCCCGCGGATCAAATCCACTGGCCCGCTCTGCTTTTGCGTACGCCTCAAGCGCCTCCGCCGCTTCACCCTCGAGGTTCGGCGGCACAGCCACCTTGACGGTGACCAGCAGGTCGCCATGACCGCCGTCGCTGCCGCGCTTGGGCACACCGCGCCCACGCACGCGCAGGATGCGGCCGTCGGACGTGCCCTTGGGCACCCTGACGCCAACCTTGCCTTCCAGCGTCGGCACGGAAAGCGTTGTCCCCAATGCCAATTCATGGAAGCTCACCGGAACGGTGACGGTGAGATCGTCGCCGTCACGGCCGAACACCTTGTCGGGCCGGACGTGCACGGTGACATACAGGTCGCCCGAGGGCGCCCCGCGTAGACCCGCTTCGCCCTGCCCGGCCAGCCGGATGCGCTGACCGTCGGTGACACCCGGAGGGATGCGCACGTTGATGGTGCGCGTCCGGGTGGAGACGCCGGTGCCTTTGCACTCGTCACACGGGTGCTCGATGATCGAGCCCGTGCCGCGGCATTCGGTGCACGGCTCCGAGAAGCCGAACGCACCCTGGTTGCGGTTGATGACGCCGGCGCCGTTGCAGTTGGGGCACACCTTCGGGCTGGTGCCCGGGCGCGCGCCACTGCCGTGGCAGTTGGTGCAGGGTGCCGGGCTGGTCAGGCGCAGCGGCATGGCCACGCCCTTGGTCGCTTCCAGGAAGCTCAGCTCGGTTTCGGTTTCCAGGTCGTTGCCGCGGCGCGGACGGCTGGGGCGCGGCTGCTGCGCGCCCCGGCCGAACAGGCCGCCGAACAGGTCACCGATGTTGGCGCCGCCGGTCTGCCCCGCCTGGTCGAACAGGTCGCCCAGGTTGAACTCCGACGCGTCGCCGCTGAAACCTCCGAAGCCGCCTCCGCCGCCGCTGAACCGGCGGCCGAATCCACCGTTGGCGAAAAGCCGCCGGGTTTCGTCGTATTCGGCACGCTTGGTGTCGTCGGTCAGGATCTCCTTGGCCTCGGTCGCCGCTTTGTAGCGTTCCTCGGCCGCGGGGTTGTTCGGATTGCGGTCCGGATGGTTGTCGGCCAGCACCTTGCGCGCGGCGCGCTTGATCTCATCCTTGGTGGCGTCAGAGGTGACGCCGAGTTCCTTGTAGAAGTCCTTCTCGACCCATTCACGTTGAGCCATGTCGCGTCACCTCCTCAGCGTCGCTCGGTTACTCGTTTGATTCTGATTTCTGTTCGGTCGCAGCGTCGGTATTGGCGGGCGTGTCGGGCGCATCAGCTGCGGGTTCGGCGTCGACGACACCGACCAACGCGTGCCGCAGCACCTGCTCACCGAGCTTGTAGCCGCGACGCATGACGGTGCCCAACACCGGGTTGGAGCCGTCGCCCTCGTGCTGAACGGCCTCGTGCAGCGACGGGTCGAACGCGTCGCCCTCGGCGCCGAACGACGTCAGCCCTAGGCCCTCCAGCGCACCGGAAAGCTTGTCCGCCACCGACTTCAGCGGTCCGGACTCCAGATCGCCGTGGGCGCGGGCCCGCTCGAGGTCGTCGAGCACCGGCAAGAACTGGTGCACGACAACCGCTTTGGCCCGTTCGGCCGCGGCCTGCTCCTGACGGACCGACCGCTTGCGGTAGTTGTCGTACTCGGCCTTCAGCCGCTGCAGGTCTGCTTTCAGCTCGGCGGCTTCGTCGGTCACCGGAGCCTCCGCGGCCTCGCCACCTTGACCAGTGGCCGGGGAGCCCGGCGCCGACCCCTCAGGGGCCGACGCCGGAGCGCCCTCACGCGGTTCGCCGGTTTCCGGATCGATGCGCCGCTTGTCGGTGATGGTCACCGGCTCGTGCGAATCGTCCTGGCTCACTTGTTCTCCTGATCGTCCTCGACAACCTCGGCGTCCACGACGTTGTCATCTGCGGCGGCGCCACCCGGAGCACCCGCACCGGCGCCGGCGGCCTGCTCGGCCTGAGTGGCCTCGTAGATCGCCTGGCCCAGGGCCTGGCTCTCGACGCCCAGCTTCTCCATGGCCGTCTTGATGGCGGCGATGTCGGTGCCGGCGAGCGCCGTCTTGGCCTCGGCGATGGCACCGTCGACCTTGGTCAGCGTCTCCTCGGGGACCTTCGAGCCGCCCTCGGCTTCACGCTGGTCCTTGACGAACTTCTCCGTCTGGTAGACGAGCGACTCGGCCTGGTTGCGGACGTCGGCCTCTTCGCGACGCTTCTTGTCCTCTTCGGCGTGCGCCTCGGCGTCCTTGATCATCCGGTCGATCTCCTCCTGGGACAGGCCGGAGCCTTCCTGGATCTTGATCGTGTTCTCCTTGCCCGTGCCCTTGTCCTTGGCGGTCACGTGCACGATGCCGTTGACGTCGATGTCGAAGGTGACCTCGATCTGCGGCACACCGCGCGGGGCCGGCGGGATGCCGGTCAGCTCGAAGCTGCCGAGCAGCTTGTTGTGCGCGGCGATCTCACGCTCGCCCTGGAAGACCTGAATCTGCACCGACGGCTGGTTGTCGTCGGCCGTGGTGAAGGTCTCGGACCGCTTGGTCGGGATGGTGGTGTTGCGCTCGATCAGCTTGGTCATCACGCCACCCTTGGTCTCGATACCGAGGGACAGCGGGGTGACGTCAAGCAGCAGAACGTCCTTCACCTCACCCTTGAGCACACCGGCCTGCAGCGCGGCGCCGACGGCGACGACCTCGTCCGGGTTGACGCCCTTGTTGGGCTCCTTGCCACCGGTCAGTTCCTTGACCAGCTCGGTGACGGCGGGCATACGGGTCGAGCCACCGACGAGGACCACGTGGTCGATGTCGGAGACCGAGATGCCGGCGTCCTTGATGACCTGCTGGAACGGCTTACGGGTGCGGTCCAGCAGATCCTGGGTGATGCGCTGGAACTCCGAGCGGGTCAGCTGCTCGTCGAGGAACAGCGGGTTCTTGTCGGCGTCGACCGTGATGTACGGCAGGTTGATCGAGGTGCTCTGGCTCGAGCTCAGTTCGATCTTGGCCTTCTCGGCAGCCTCACGCAGACGCTGCATGGCCATCTTGTCCTTGGTCAGGTCGATGCCGCTGGTGCCCTTGAACTTCTCCACGAGCCAGTCGACGATGCGCTGGTCCCAGTCGTCACCACCGAGGTGGTTGTCACCGGAGGTCGCCTTGACCTCGACGACGCCCTCGCCGATTTCCAGCAGCGAGACGTCGAAGGTGCCACCACCGAGGTCGAAGACCAGGATGGTCTGTTCCTTCTCGCCCTTGTCGAGGCCGTAGGCCAGGGCGGCCGCGGTCGGCTCGTTGACGATGCGGAGCACGTTCAGGCCGGCGATCTGGCCGGCTTCCTTGGTGGCCTGACGCTGAGCGTCGTTGAAGTACGCCGGGACGGTGATGACGGCGTCGGTGATGTCCTCACCGAGGTACGCCTCCGCGTCGCGCTTCAGCTTCTGCAGCGTGCGCGCGCTGATCTCCTGCGAGGTGTACTTCTTGCCGTCGATGTCGATGGTCCAGTCGGTGCCGATGTGGCGCTTCACCGAACGGACGGTCCGGTCGACGTTGGTCACGGCCTGGTTCTTGGCGGGCTGGCCGACCAGCACCTCGCCGTTACGCGCGAACGCGACGACCGACGGGGTGGTCCGGGAGCCCTCAGAGTTTGCAACGACGACGGGGTCGCCGCCCTCCAGCACCGCGACGCAAGAGTTGGTGGTCCCGAGGTCGATACCGACCGCACGAGCCATAGTGATGCCTCCTGATAGACATTGATGGGTGATCTGAGCGAACTGCGCTCAAGCTTGCTATCGGATGGGGTCGTCTGTCAAGCCATACTTGAGTCTGTTGCACTCAACTTCTTGTCGGTCGGTCCAACCTGGGTGGTTGGCGATCTATTCCCGAATCCCCAAAAATGTCTATCCGGACCTGTTGACGCAGGTCAGGCTGGCGCTTTGGTGACCATCGCCCGCACTGAATCCGGCAGTTCGGCCGTCGACCACTCCGCCCGCTGCGGCTCCCCGTAAGAGACGGAGAACGGCACGATGCCCGCCCAGGCGTCGGTTTCCTCATCCGGCTCCGCGATCGGGCCGCCGTTGACCTTGTACACCCAGTCGCCGTCGACGATCGGCAGCGAGATGACGTTGGTCGCCGCGATCTCCTTCGGCAACATCGCGCGCACCTCGGCGGTACGGCCGGGGATCAGCAACTCACTGAAGCGCTCGAGCAAGGCCGCCCGATCCTCCCGGCGTGCGGGTTCCACCTCGCCGTACAGCACCGCCGATCGGTAGTGCACCGATGAGTCAAAAGTGCTGTGCGCCACCACAAGCGCGTCCATGGCCGTCACACAGAAGGCGACCTGCGCACCCGCCCCCTTCGTCCCCAGCGCACCCGCGCCGGTCGACCCGTGGATGAGAATCCGGTCGCCGTGACGGACGTACAGCGTCGGCACCGCAAGCGGCCGGACCTTGCCGTTCGGCCGAGCCACGTCGCCGATGCTGAGCACGCCCCACCACTGCCCATCGAGGAACTCCTCGAGAGCGGCGCGCGCCGTGGACTGACGACCGTACTTACGGGTGACCTTTTCCATGAGTCCAGATCACCATGATTGCGGCCTTGCCAAAATAGCCAGAATTGCTCATTTCCAGCAGGCCAGTATTCTGACCGAGTGGCGCGGCACACCCGGGCGGTACATCTACCTCTCGACACCACCGACCTCAGCGCCAGGGCCGTCGCGAGCCAGCTGGTGGCGCTGATCGCCGCTGGGCAGGTCGGCGACGGCGACTGGCTGCCGTCGACGCGAACGCTCGCACACGAGCTCGGGGCCTCGCGGACGATGGTCGCCGCCGCCTATGACGAACTGGTCGCGGCCGGGTTCCTCGAAGGCGTGCCCGGCGCTGGGACCCGGACGACCGTCGGCGCCACGGCAGCTGCCCGCGCCGGGCTGTCCAGTCGCGCGCCCCGCCTGGAGACGACGAACGTCGCGCCGGCACCGCATGCCGCGGTGCACCCCACCGGTGTGGTCGATCTGCGCCCCGGCACCCCCGACACCGGACTCATCGACATGCGGGCCTGGACCCGCGCGTGGCGGGCCGCCGCGTCTGCCCCACCGACGATGCTCTCGCCATGGCAGGACACCGACGATGCCTTCACCACCGCCATATCCCGCCACCTGCGCACCAATCGGGGTGTCGACACCGACACGGTTTTCGACATTCCGGGATCGACCGCAGCCTTCCAGACTCTGGCGGCCGTGAGTGGCCTCACCCGCTGTTATCTCGAGTCGCCCTGCTACCCCGCCGCTGCGGAAGAATTCATCCGCGCCGGCCTGCAGCCGGTCTTCGTTTCCGTCGACCATGACGGCCTCTGCGTCGACAGGCTCGGCAAGGAGGCCGGCATCGTCTACACCACACCGGCTCACCAGTACCCGCTCGGGCACCGGCTCTCGGTGAATCGCCGGGCCGAGCTCGTCGCGTGGGCCAAGCGCACCGGCTCGATCGTCATCGAAGACGACTACGACGGGGAGTTCCGCTACGGCGTCGCGCCATTGCCCGCCATCCGGTCGATTCCCGGCGCCGGCGAACACGTCGCCTACGTCGGCACCGCCTCCAAGATGCTCGCGCCGAGCCTCGGCGCCGCCTGGTTGGTGCCGCCACTCCCCCTGCGAGACGCGGTCCAGACTTACCTCCGCGACCACCGCATCGCGGTCTCCACCATCACCCGCATCGCCCTCACCGAACTGATCACCGCCGGGGAACTGCAACGGCACCTGGCCCGGGCCGGCCGCGAATACCGTTGCCGCCGAGATATTCTCATCACCGAACTCGAGGCACGCTGTCCCGACCTCGAAGTGCTCGGCGTCCAGGCCGGGCTGCACGTCGCCATCCTGCTGCCCGCCGGCCGGCGCGACCGCGACGTGGCCGCATCCCTTGAGGCCGCCGGTCTCATCGTCACGCCACTGTCGAATTTCCCGCAGCGGCCCGGCTCCGAGATCAACGGCATCGCAGTGAATTTCGCGCACATTGACCGGGCGATCGCCAGGCGCTTCGCCGATTACACTGCGGCGGCTCTCGCCCAAGGCGCACCATTGTGAGATGAATGCCGACCCGCACACGGCAGTCGACGAGATTGCCCCCGATATCTTCCGGCTCTCCACCTGGATTCCGGACATCACCGAAAACGGCTTCACCTTCAACCAATTCCTGCTGACCGGCGACGAGCCATTCCTCTTCCACTGCGGCCAACGACAACTGTTCCCACTGGTCTCGGACGCCATCAGCCGAGTCATGCCACTGCCGAAGCTGCGCTGGATCTCGTTTGGGCACCTCGAGGCCGACGAATGCGGCGCGATGAACCTGATGTTGGCCGCGGCGCCTCATGCCGAGGTCGTTCACGGCGGGCTGGCCCTGATGCTGTCGCTGGTCGACATGTGCGACCGACCGCCCGTCGCCGCCCCGGACACTGTGCTGGACATCGGCGGTCACCGACTCAGATTCATTGCCACACCCCATGTTCCGCACAACTGGGAGGCGGGGTTGTGGTTCGACGAGACGACCTCCACCCTGCTCGCCGGCGATCTGTTCACCCACACCGGACACTGTCCGCCGCTGACCGAATCCGATTGCGTGGTCCCGGCACTTGAGGCGGAGGCCATCTTCCACGCCACCGGACTGACGACGAACCTCGCGCCGACACTCGAGCAGCTCGCCGCGTTGAATCCGTCGACGCTCGCCCTCATGCACGGTTCGTCCTATACCGGCGACGGCGCGGCGCAGCTCCGAGCACTGGCCGATGGGTGAACCATCCCGCGTTTGATGCGCACCTCCTTCCTTGGGAAGGTGCATGTCATGCCGAGCAAGTACGACCCGGAGAC